>CAKZKZ010000483.1 GCA_937124495.1 uncultured Dokdonia sp.
CTTATTTGACCTTTCTATCAGTTTCTCAAAGTACATTTGTACCCAAGACGGGATCCCACTTATGATGGTCATGTCTTTATCGATGGTTTCTTCAACAATAGCATCTACTTTTGTTTCCCAATCGTCAATACAATTGGTTTCCAAACTAGGGAGTCTATTTTTTTGAAGATAATTGGGAACATAGTGTGCTACAATTCCTGAAAGTCTTCCTAATTTGATTCCGTTTTTTTCTTCTACTTCAGGACTTCCTTGTAAAAAAATCATCTTACCATCTACAAAATCGGTTTTTCCTGTCTCGGCGATGTAACATAAAATAGCATTACGTGCGGTATCTGGATGTGTACGCATACTGTCTTTAGTAAGCGGAATATATTTTGCCCCAGACGTAGTTCCTGAGGTTTTTGCAAAGTAGAGAGGCTTTCCTGGCCATACAATATCAGACTCTCCAGCAACAACACGATCTATATAAGGGCGAAGTGCCTCATAATCTCTTACAGGGACTTCACGTACAAAATCTTCATGTGTTTGAATTTTATCAAAATGATGGTCATTTCCAAAATCTGTATACTGTCCTGCATCTATAAGAAATTTAAAAACTTTTTCTTGTGTAGCAATAGGATTGGAAGACCAAGCATCTATTTTACGTTTTATACGACGGGCAAATATCTTTGCAGCAAAGGATTTAATAGACATCTTATTTAAAATCTATATAATTGATTGGATTTATTGGGTATCCATTATTCCATAATTCAAAATGTAAATGCGGTCCTGTAGTTAACTCTCCCGTATTCCCTACAATGGCTATGACTTCTCCAGCCTTCACTAAGTCTCCTTGCTCTTTTGAGAGAGAAGCATTATGCTTGTATGCGGTAATAAGGTTGTTTTGGTGCTCTATAATAATTACATGACCCGTATCTGCTGTCCAAGAAGCAAAAATAACAGTTCCATCTGCAGCTGCTTTTACGGGTTCGTCTTTTTCTGTGACCACATCTACAGCATAATGCTTTGTGGTACTATCATATCCAGCAGTAATCATTCCTTTTACAGGAGGAAAAAGTGCAAAATCTGCAGATCTAGTAGCGGTTTCAAAAAGATTGTATTTATCTTGTTGTTCTACCGTTGCTCTTAATAATGAGTCCTCCTTGGAGGGTTGAATGGTAATATCATTAGCATCTATCTCCGTATCTTGTATAGAGTCTTTATTAAATTCTATTGTTTTTAAATCACCTGTTAACACCTTACGTATAGAAGCATATTGTTGATCATTAATGGCTATTACCGTTTCTAATGAATCTGTTTTTTGCTGTAAATCGTAGGCTTGTTGTTTTAATTTTGTGCTGGAATATCCAGGTATATATTCTCGTAATGGTGTAAATGCAATAAGAAGTGTGGTAAAAACAATAAGCACTATCGCCGAAATTCCCACTAGAATAAATACATTAAGCCTCGTTAACTTAAAAGATATCCGTTCTTCAAAGGTATCTTCATTTAAGATAACGAGCCTGTACTTATGCAGGAGTTTTTTTGCTATTGCTTTTTTTTCGCCTTTTTTACGTGACATATGCTTGCAAATATACTATCTAAAGTCTTAAACGCTGATGATACATTAGAAAATCTATTACATCAGAAAACGACTGCAAACACTACTACTCCACTGTATTTTTATTTTAACACTCTATCTTCAGGAAGGCAAGCTATGCGACGCTATGTTAAAAAAGAAAAAACTCATGTTTATGGCAGTTTTACAATTCATTACATAATTCTCACATACCATAAGGGTTAAAAACATCCCTATACTACTGGCTCATCATATTTCTTTAGTATCTTTGTAGTTCTAAAATCAAAGACATGAATTTTTTAGGTATATTTTTAGGTATGATCGGACCTTGGCAGATAGGTCTTATTGTTTTAGTGGTTTTATTACTTTTTGGAGGTAAGAAAATACCAGAAATGATGCGCGGTCTTGGCGGTGGAATTAAGGAGTTTAAAAAAGCGTCCAAAGATGAAGAAGGAGAAGACTCTAAACTAGAAGAGAAAAAATAATTTTTTATACACTGTATACTAAAAAACCCGATGCATTGCATCGGGTTTTTTAGTATGTATCCTATTCGTTTATTTATCTAAAAATCGAGTAGAACGTAGAATTGCTTCTAGCTCAAGCATATTATCTCGTTGATCTAATGAAGGAGAAAATATAAACCCTTCTACGACAATGTATCTATTATTCTTTTCATCACGTATCGCATAATTTAAGAAAGGCCCTACCATAAGACGACCGTCTCTTACTTCCCATGTTCCCTTCATTTCCCAAGCAAAATGACCATCAATTTCTGTTTCAAATAGCTGAGGAGCAAAAGCGGCTTCTGTTAAAAAACGACCTTTATTTAATGAAATATTAGCTCCTGAGACAGAATCTCTCATTCGTATAATACGCGCTACAAAGAATGTGTCTTTGTCTATCACGTTTAAAGGAACTTCATATACTGTGATATTCATGTTCCCACTTCTTTTTAAATCTTTACGCATCCAAAAGAAGTTTTCTTCACGTTTTGCATAATCATACGCCGTTTGAAAACGCATATTTATTCCAAAAGTAGCTTTTAGAGAATCTGTGCTTTCCAAAGATTTACGAATACGTGATTGTGTGGAGATTAGCTCTCTGTTTTTAAGAGCTTTAATGATTTCATCTTTATTCGCCTTAATAGTTTCTATGATTTCATCTTCACTTTGTCCAGAGATCATAACTCCAGTTTGCTGTCTTGCCGTGACATCTTCTTCTACAGAAAAACGAGAAGGTTCTCCTAAAGTTGCCTTAAGGAAAATTCTGCTTTTTGATACATAGCCTGTGAACTTATCTGGAGTTACTTGGTCTAATGTAAATAATGGTTCGTCACGAGGAAGTCCATCTACGGTTTCCGCTAGTACACTTCGCATGCTATCTCCTACACGTCCTTGCCATAACTCTTTATCTATGACAATTTTTAGTTCGTTTGTATTGCCTATAGATCCTTTTAGAGAGGGCTTGGTTGAAGTTTTTTCACAAGAAATAAGAACCCCTAAAGAGAAGATGGCTATGAGTAATTTTTTCATGATATATACGTTTTTATGAATGTCACTATTTAGAAACAACAAGTTTCATTCCTGGTTTTACATTATCTCCGCTAATATCGTTCCAAACTTTAATATTCTTTACACTAACTCCAGGAAATTTATTGGCAATTTTCCATAAGGAGTCTCCTGATTTTACAGTGTATACTTTTTTACCATTACTCACAACCGCCTTAGAGCTACTTTTACTACTTGATGAGGTGACAGGTTTACGAGGATAAATCGTTAAGCGCTGTCCAATTTTTAAGTTATTAGATCTAAGTTTATTCCATTTTTTAATCTGACTTACTCTAACACCATATCTATCGGCAATTTTCCCAAGATAATCTCCACTTTTTACGCGATATCGTACCTGAGAACTGGCATTTGTAAACTTTGGTAATGGCTTTTCTTTTTTATCTAATTCCGCTTTCGCGAAAGCGTATATCTGCTCTTCATTATTTACAAAAGACCCTATTTTTTCTACAGGAAGTCTCAGGTAATACTTCTCCTTTT
>CAKZKZ010000484.1 GCA_937124495.1 uncultured Dokdonia sp.
CAACTAATAAAAGTAAGAAGTATTTTTGATAAGACACACAGTTATACCAATGATCACTATATAGATAATGAGGTTTGTGGTTTGGCTGTTTTTAAGGTAGTATCACGTATTAAATAGTTATTGTAAAGAGTTTCTATTAATAGTTGTTTTTCATCATAATTTTTTCTCCTATTCTCAAACCTGGTTTTGAATAAGAGTTTTTTAAATTAATGGATAAATGACTGTAAAAATGGGAGATACATCTATGAAAATTTAACTCGGAATTCTTAGAATGTCGAGAATATAGTCTTGTGTTTCTTACAAAATAGTTTGATGTTTGAGGTGTTCAATACATAAAATAGGATCGACTTACCTATATGTAAAACGATATGAACGGTATTGATCTTTCATTATTTTTGGATTCGGTAGTGTGTATTTATACTGAATTTTAACTCAATAATTTTTAATAATATAGTTTATGAAAAAAATCAAATTTTTAATGCTTTTAGTATGCTTTGCAGCGATGTTTTCTTGTTCAGAAGACGAAGAGTCAGATCTATTAACAGAACAAGAAGTGGTACTTGAAGAAAACAGAGGCCTCAATGTCAATAGACCTAGTAATTTTTGTGATGATAATGTATGGTCAAATGCTGGTTTTCATCATTCTAATGTTTGGTTAAGAGATTCAACAGCAATAGGCTGGACGTATGATTTTACAGGTAATTGTGGTTTGATTTGCCCACCATTGCTTGTTCAATATACTATAGAATATCAAGGTTTTTACTATGATCTGGCTGGCAATAAGGTATGGGATCCAAATCAAATTTTTAGTTTTAATTTTATTCATAGTACTATTGATACAGATATCGTTTTTACGATGTATGCTCGAGAAATAGGGAATCACCATCTAGACGGTAGATTTAGAATAAAATTAAATTGTGAATCCACTTGGTCTGACTGGATTGAATATACGGGTGTTTTTATCTAACCTGAATACATCTAAATAAGATGATTCATAATGGCTTAGGGCAATTTCGAACGTAATCGAGAATTTACTTTATATATAAGTGTTTATAAGAGCTTTCGACTGCATTCAAGGGTCATCTAATAGATTAGTACATAAAAAACCTGATCCTATAAAGATCAGGTTTTTTAATCCCCCAAACGAGTCAATTATCGAATTTTCTTATTCAAGGTTTAGAGTTAATAATATCACTATTTCTTTTTATGTGTATCCCAAGAGGGAGCCTCGTTACCTATCTTTAATATGATTCTGTACAGTTACTATCTTGTCAATAATATAATTGCAAAGTGATAAACTTCTACTCTTAACATTAATCTCTACTTTAATATTTTCCTTACTATTATTTATTCTCCTTATATAGAATTTCCCGAAAGGAAAGAATACTTGTAAATCATTTTCTTCATCTTGTAGATATAAGTCAAACTCTCCACTAATCCAATTTAAAAAGGTATCATAAAGGTCATTATTTGCAAATGATTCTTTTCTAATAACTTCATGATATGATTTTTTTGTTTGCATCCTTGACATGTGTATATGGATCAATCTTTAAGCTCTATAATCTTGAGATGACTGTTTTTATTAAGAATAATAAAACATGTTTTACCTTTAATGATTATCTTTTTTATTGATTTAGCTTCATTATCATTTAGGTAACTGGTATCGGTGCTAAACTTAAATGTACCTTCTTTATTTCCTAGTAAAATGTATCCTTTTGAAGAATCATATCGTATAGTTTCTACTTCAGATTCAAATACATTACCTACTCCTAAAATATCTAAATAACCATCATTGTTAACATCATGATTTTCAATGCTTAAAGTAGGGCTGAATTGTGCATGATTTGGTAATTTTTGTATTGTAAATTGACCACTTCCTTTATTGATTAAAACAAAAGATGTAAAATTATTGACCTGATAATGAGTGGCTTTGTTTAGTTTATCATCTCCATAGATATTAAACATTGTAGAAGATGCAAATTGTTTATAGTTTTTAATAGTATTATTTATAAAAGGAGTTTGTTGAGAAGAACACTCCTTTCCTCGCACTGGGATTAAATCTCCAGTCTTAGAGACTTTGCTAAGTGCTAAATCAAAAGTTGTATTATCATCAAAATAATCTGCATATATATGCAATGGTTTTGCCTCTGTAGGGTGAAATTTATTATTTGTACCCCAATTCCCTATAACATAATCTGGATGGCCATCATTATTTAAATCTGTTTCTTTAATGGTTTGATACCAACCACTAATGTTATCTAATTTAGAACCTTCTTTTTTAATGAACTGTTGATTTTTATTTTCAAAAATTGTAATAGGCATCCATTCTCCAACAACTATTAAATCATCATCCCCATCATTATCATAATCAGAAAAAATAGCATCATTAACCATGCGCAATGTAGAGATGTTATTAATTTTTTCAGAAGTAACATCTACATACTTTTGACCTTTGTTTTCAAGTAAATAGGAATGATCAGATAGAGGGTATTTTCCAGATTTAACTCTACTTCCTATAAAAATATCTTTATCGCCATCATTGTCAAAATCTGTTGCGGTAATACCTTTAGAATTTACTAATATAGTTGGTAACATATCACTTTCGTGAAAAATACCATGCCCATTATTTATGTATAAACGATCCTGTAGTAGCGGACTGTTTTCTTCTACTTCATAGCCGCCAGAGGTTACATATAAATCTAAATCATTATCATTATCAATGTCAATAAATTTTGCATCTGTATCCTCATAAAGAAGATCTTTCTGAAATAATTTTTGATTGCTTTCTATGAAAGCACCATCGCTTTTTTGAATATATAAAGATGATGAAACCCCTCTAGCATTTCCAACAAAAAAATCATCTAAACCATCATTGTTAACATCAGCCACTGCTAATGCAGAACTTGTTTCTGATTGTTTTTGAGGTAATAAGAGTTGTATGTCAAAATCGTTAAATTGATTTTCTTTCTGTAAATAATTAATACCTAAACTTGATGGATCAATATTTGTAAATAAAGAAGGGGTGACTTCTTTATCTATTTTAGAAGATGAATCTTTTTTTGCAAAATCTAATTCTAATAGTTGGTTAGCTTCTACATCAGTTAATAATTGATTAGCTCCATTTGGCCATTCAATCTTGATACTATCAATGACCGTTAGATTTCCTAATCCAAAATGCAACTTATTAGTCACTGAAGACTGATAGCCTCTACTTACAAATAATGTTTTTGATTGTTGTAAGTCTTTAGCGTACAGTTGTATTTTACTACCTATCGCATTCTTGTTTTGGCTTGGTCCTTTAAGCGAGAAAGTAATAAAGTTTTGTTTAGTATTATTAATGTACACAGAAGCTTCGTCTGCTTGATTATTGATCACCAAATCTAAATCTCCATCATTATCTAAATCGCTATATACAGCACCATTAGAGTTTACTTTTTCCTGAATACCCCAAGTTTTTGATGCTTTAGTAAACGTTAAATCTCCGTTATTTTTATATACGTAATTCTGTAATTTATTAGAAGGCATCATGGCAATGGCTTGTTCTAAACTTACCTTTTTTCTATTCATGATATTTTGACGCATTTGGTCTCTAAAATCTTGATTAGAAAGATCATGATGTATTCCATTAGTAATAAAAATATCTTTGAGACCATCATTGTCAAAATCGGCAATTAATGGGGCCCAAGACCAATCAGTATTACTGATACCTGCTAATTGAGCGATTTCACTAAAAGTAGTATTACCATTATTTAATTGAAAAACATTAGACATATATTGATGATGATAGTTTGCATTTACCATCATATTAAAACTATTAATATTCATTGATGCCATATTTTCTTTGCCTCTTATATGATCTTCAGCAAGCATATCTAATACAATTAGGTCTGATTTAAAATCATTATTGAGATCTTCAAAATCAGACCCCATACTATTATTTGATATATGCTTAAAAGTGTTTAATGCATTATCTGAGAAAGTGCCATTTTTATTATTGAGATATAAATAATCAGGATGAAAAAAATCATTAGCAACAAAAACATCTAACCAACCATCATCATTAAAATCACCTATAGATGCAGATAAGCCCCAAGCTTTATTTGCTATGCCAGAACTATTAGTAATATTTATAAAGTGTCCATTTTCGTTTTTGAATAATTGATCAGAACCGTAATCTTCAATTTTTTTATCTCTCTTTAAATCAATTGTGATATTATTCCTAAAATCTACTCTATGATTTACCAAATACATATCTAAATCCCCATCATTATCCATGTCAAAAAAGTAAGATTGGATAGAGAACCCATAAAAATCGACACCATACTGAGCAGCACTTTCTTTAAAAGTATTATTTTTTTGATTTATAAAAAGCTTGTTCTTGCGTGCTTTGTTATTCTGTAAAACGCCAGATTTACACACATACATATCTAACCAACCATCATTGTTAATATCTACCATTGTTACTCCTGTAGTCCAACCTTCTTCATCAGAAATACTTGCGCTATCTGTTATATCCTCAAATTTTAAATCACCTTTGTTTACATATAACTTATTAGAATTTTGATTAGATGTAAAATAAATATCATCTAGCCCATCATTATTAATATCACCAACAGCAACACCACCCCCATTATATACATATGGGTAATTTAAAAAGTTGAAATACAAATCTTCTTTTATAGTATTGGTAAAATGAATATTAGTGTGATTGTTGTCTACTAAGCTAAAAAGGGTTTCGCTTTTTTTTACCTCTACAGATTTATTACATGAAGTAAATAATAACAAGAATAGAAATAAGCAGTATATTATTAACCGAATATGTCCTTTAATAAGTTTCATTTATTTCTATTGAGTATGTGTGAGTTTAAGATCTTTTATTAAGCGCTTAAGTGAGTAGGATTAATCTTTAAAAGTAATTCTTTTACAGAATCTTGACCAACTTCAAAACCTTTCTCTTTATAAATATTATTTATTCTTTTTTGCTTTTTTATGTAAATAACAGGAATTCCTTTTTTTATAAAGTTTTTTATATGATTTCCTGCTTTTGAGAGAATGACTTTTTGTGTTGAAGAAAAAATAAGTCCATCTATTATATTACTGTCAAATAATAATTTAGAATATTCTATTTCTTTATTATAATCATTACAAGATTGATAGACCATAATTTTATAATCATTTTTATAGGACTCTTCGGTAATCCCATTTAAGGAATCTAAAAAAAACCTATCTCTAAGATCTGGTAGTATAACACCTAATATTAGGCTATGGCGTTTATTCCTTAATGCAGATGCATGAATATTAGGCCTGTAATTGAGTAATTGAGCAATATCTTTTACTTTTTTTTTAGTTTCCTTACTTATTTGAGAACTATTATTAAGAGCTTTAGATACAGTAGAAATAGAAATGCCTAAAATTGAGGCCATGTCTTTTAATGTAATAGTATTAGCTTTCATATTCTTTCACTTAATTAAATAGTTAGTCTCACAGAATTCAGTTATTTGCTCTAGCGAATCTACTATTGTTAATTCAACATCGATAATAGGTTCTTTTAAAATAAGTAAAGATGCCTTCAATACATTAAGGTTACTTTGCGTTACCTTTTTTGAGCTAATTGCCTCAAGTAATATCCTAGAAACACTAGATAAGTTTTGAGATAATGCTTTTAAGGGTTTAACGTTAGGGTTATGAAGTATTGGATGTAAATCTTTATAATTGTTTGACCAAGTTTTAAAATATTTTTTAATTTCTAGAATAGAAATTTCTTCTTCTAATTTGCTTGCAATTTTATTAAACCTCATTGCATCTGGCGCATCTACAATACAAGCATCGGCAAATAATGTAAATGGTGAATACGTTTTATATTCAGTCCCTCCTTTATTTCTAGAATACATTTTTAAAGGTTCACACAGATTAGATAATGTTTTAAGCGCTTTGTTGTTTTTATGATTGCTAATGTTTCTTAAAATTACTTCTTTATTCCTTAGGTGAGTAATTCCTAATTCTTCTAACTTATTGTTAACATCTTTAAGTCGAATTAGCATATTATCTATATCATTAATTTCTTTTGCAGACCAAAATCTTTCTGCTATTGCAGCAGTTCTTGGCCAAATTCGAGAATCGATTGTAAGAGGAGTTACTAATTCGCTCCACATGGTAGCTTCTCCTCCTAATACACGCTTTCGCTCAGCTGCTGTTAATTGAATATCTCCTATAGGATCTATACTATAGTGATGTTTTACAGATAACATCCTATCAATATAATAGCCGTTGGAAAGTACTGTTTGGTACCCTTTTTTTGCGGCACTAATTAATGAACCTCCTTTTGGCATCCCTTCATTTTCACCTCTCCAAGAATGAATCACAGCTGTGGTTGGCATATTTGGAGTCATAATTTCATCCCAGCCCATTAATTTTTTATCTAAACCGCGTAAGATTTTTTCAAGCTTAATATTAAAATAAGTTTGTAGATCATGATTTGTTTTTAAATCATGTTGTTTTTTGAATTTTTGAATAGTAGGGTTTTCATCCCAATGTTTTCCTTCGTTTTCATCACCTCCAATATGAAAATATGCATCTGGGAATAAAGGAGCGATTTCTGTAAATAAATTCTTTAAAAAGATATATGTATTGTCATTAGTTGGATCTAAAGTAGGGTCAAAAATACCTGCATATCTCTCAATGGTATATGTATAGTCTTTTTTGCTACTTAATTCTGGATAAGCAGTTAATATAGCAGAGGCATGACCAGGAACATCAAATTCTGGAATAACCCTAATTCCTAGATTAGATGCATAATTGACAATATCTTTTATTTGATCTTGAGTATAGTATAATCCATCAGATGATGCATCTTGAAGCTTAGGGTATATTTTAGACTCTACTCTAAATCCTTGATCATCTGTTAAATGCCAATGGAAAACATTAAGTTTCACAGAAGCCATGGCATCTAGATTTCGTTTAATAACACGTACTGGTTGAAAATGTCTAGCAACATCAATCATTAATCCTCTCCAAACAAAGCGAGGGGAATCTTGAATACTAGCCCCTTGAAAGAAATAATCATCTCCGTTATGATCCACTAATTGTAATAATGTTTCCAACGCTCTCAATGCACCTACATCAGATATAGCTTGTATGATAATTTTATCCTCATTTACAATTAATGAATAAGATTCATCATCATGTATTGTTAAATTTGAAAGAGTATCAAAATTGATTTCAATTGATGTTGACACTTTTCCTTGTAACGGGAAGCCATTATCTATAAAAACACCAGTTCTATTTGCTAAACGTCTTAAGAAACTAACAGCAGCATTATGAACTCTGCTTTTGTCGGTTCTATTTATAGAAATTGTAAGATTGCTATTAATTAAAAACTTAGAAGCTGTTTGTTTAATTTCTTTAGGCCAAGGCATAAGATTATATTCTCCATATGATTCACCTTGAGACCAAATGTTTTGTATAAAAAAACTATAAAATAATATTAATAGAACTACCCTTTTTCTCATTTTCAATAATTAACATTAGCACTAGTTGACTTTAATGTATTTTTCAATTATTTCCCTTTTAATCTTTGCTTCTTTAACTTCTTCAATGCCTTTTTGGATGAGTGTGTCTCCATCAATTCTTACAATAAAAGGAAACTCATGATTCCTTATTACTTTCATTGAAGTAAAACTCAAAGTCTCTATATATTGATTTCCTTGATATGTATATGTTCCTCCTCCACTATAAAAGTTTTCATTGTTTTTATAATTTTGATTGAAAAAGGCAAAATGCGATTCATTAATTACTTTAATAAAATCTGTATTAGAAAGATCTTTAACTTGGATTGAATCTCCTTGTTTAGTTTGGGCATAAATCATTTTCCAAGTTCCTTCAATCTCTTTTTTTGTTGTCTCTTTTTGACAAGATACACAGATGACTAAGATGTAAATGATA
>CAKZKZ010000485.1 GCA_937124495.1 uncultured Dokdonia sp.
TGAAAACTTAGAACCTGGAGATTATGTTGTAATTGTTCAAGATGAATTAGGGTGTTTCTTAACCCTAGACTTTACATTGATCGATCCAGAAGCAGTTTTACTTGGCATCGTTGCAGATTCTATATTTCCGGAACAGTGTTCTGGAGAGCAAGACGGTTCATTTATTGTAGACATTTCAGGAGGATCACTTCCATATTCTGTAAGTCTTGACAATGAAAATGGTCCTTACACTACAGGAGAGGCTATGCAAACTGTATTTACGTTTGACAATCTCTCAGGAGGAGATCACATAGTTTATATTCGGGATAATCAGGGATGTGAATCTATTTGGAATATATCGTTTCCAGAATCTGTAATCCTTAATCCATTAGTTGACGTTGAACTTCTATGCCTTGAGAACGTTCCAAGTAATGTTGTTACAGTAACGGTAGACGAGAGTTTAACAGATCTTACACTTTTGGAGTACTCGTTAAATGGCGGTCCTTATCAAAGTAGCAATGTGTTTACCAATATTCCTCCAAGTGTGGGGAATTATATTTTGGTTAGGCATGCTAATGGGTGTATCCAGAGTACAGATTTCTTTGATATTGATCTGATAAATCCTTTAACACTTTGTGTTGAGGAGGGGAACTCTCATGAAATCATAGCCATTACAGCAGGAGGTTTTGGTGATTATGAGTATACATTTAATGATGTATCCACAGGTAGTGAGAATGTATTTATTATTTCTGAAACAGGTACATATCAGGTGACCGTAACGGATGAAGCCGGATGTATAGCTATGGCAGAAATTTTTATTGAATTTGTTGATGTATGTATCCCAAATTATTTTACCCCGAATAATGATGGAGTAGCAGATACTTGGGCTCCAGGATGTGTAGACAGGTATCCAAATCTTAGAACCAAAATATTTGATCGCTATGGACGTGTGGTTGCATTTATACGTCCTGGTTATACTTGGAATGGACAATATGATGGCAAAGACTTGCCATCTGGCGATTATTGGTATGTAGTAACTCTGGGTGTTTCAGAGAATGATCGAGAATTTGTTGGTCACTTTACGCTGTATAGATAATACAGAAGTAACATAAAAACTTAACCTATGAAGACGTTAATAAAATACATCCTTTATGTACTATTTCTATGTAGTACTACACAAGGTATTACTCAGGAACTTAACTTACCTGTTTTTAGTCAATACCTAGCAGATAGTAATTTTGTAGTTGCACCTACATTTGCTGGTATAGGTGATAATTTTCGTATACGCCTCAATGCGCTCACACAATGGGTAGGTATTGCTAATGCGCCAGACAACCAAGCACTTTATGCAGATATGCGTTTTGCAGATCGATCTGGTTTAGGGCTGTCATTATACAATGATAGAAACGGAAATACTCGTCAACAAGGATTTAAACTATCATTCGCACATCATCTCACGCTTGATTATAAGACAGAGCAGTATCTTTCTTTCGGCTTATCATTGAATACGAATAGCTTCAGTATTGATATACAAAACTTTTCTCCTACTATAGATATGCCATTTATAGATCCATTTGTTACAGATAATCGTGCTGTAACAAATTTAAACTTTGATGTGGGGGCTTTATATCGCTTCAGAGAGATTTTTGTTAGTGTAAATGCCAATAACATTCTCCCAAAGGAAGTTGACAATTTTTCTGGTTTTGAACCTAATTTGTTGTTTAATTTACAAGTCTATTCAGGCTACACTTATAAAACTAACAATTACTCACAGTGGGAACCATCTATATTTTATCAACGATATATGAGTGACGGTAGATCGAGTACAGATATTAATATAAAGTACCGTAAGTATAATAGAAGAAATGATTATTACTGGGCGGGAGCTACATATCGCTTCCTTAATGATCAAGTTGGAAATCCATTAGGGATAGGCCCAATGGTAGGTGTAAAAAGATCAATTTTCTTTGTGTCGTATGCCTATCAAATTACACTTAATGAGTTAATAACTTTAAATTCTGGAACACATTCTATTACAATAGGTTTTGACTTTCTTCAAGGCAAAGGTACTTGCCCTTGTACAGCGACTAATGAAGGAGCTAAAAC
The DNA here is from genome assembly GCA_937124495.1 of uncultured Dokdonia sp. Taxonomy (GTDB): domain Bacteria; phylum Bacteroidota; class Bacteroidia; order Flavobacteriales; family Flavobacteriaceae; genus Dokdonia. Next base: position 2,086 of record CAKZKZ010000485.1, read on the forward strand.
CTGGGCATATTAGAATAATAAGTGAGGTTAACTAACTAACTATATAATTCGGGTTCTATTTTATACTCAAAATAGAACCTTTTATTTAGTTGATCTAATTTCTTTGTATACAACTCTTTAGTTTTTTGTCCTTAGCGTATGTTTTAGAAGACTTATTATGTTACCGTAGTAAAGTTTGTCTAACAAGTTAGTTCTGAGCTGCTGTGGCGTCCTAAAACTTAAAGAAGATACTTTTAACAAATTGCTCTATGTTCGATTTTCAATTTTTTCTTTAAATATGAACAATACTAATGATAACATTGAGTCAATAAGATCAAGCAAAAAAATAATGTGTAACTATAATTTATAGTTACACATTATGTTGAGGTAGTACATATAGAATGTGATTAGATAGTGTTTTTTACGCTTTAACGTTTCACTCTCCCGATGGTCGTGAATCTCGCAAGCTCGATTTCGCGAAAGCGTACTAATCCGACAACGATCAAAACTCTTAATTACTACTTAATGCAATTCCTTCGTTCTTTTTTATCAGTGGTAGTAAATCTTCGTGTTGCTTAAAATTTGTTGTGATAAGGTCATTTATAAGTGTATAGCTATTTGATGATTTAATACAAGCTGATAGCGCATATTGTAAAATATTATCCTTATCACCTATTTGCAGGTATAACCTAATCATTGTTAGATCATAGGTATTTGAAATATCGAGACCTTTTCTCTCTGCACGTTCTTTAATATCTTTGAGTATATCAATAAAATCTTTGGCTTTTCCTTTGTAGCCCTTTTCAAAATCATAATCTTCTACTTGCTCTGCAATAAAATCGAAAGCTTTTTGAAGTTTTTGTTCCTTTACGTCTTTTTGGGAAGGTAATTCTAACACCTCCTCATACGTAGATTTGTAAGATAACTCATTATTAAAATATCTCTTATATAGCCAGATACCGTCTTCTGGGTTTTGCATATCCCAATCTATGTTAGTTCTGAATACGGTTTCATCTGCCCCAGCTTTTGGGAATATATTTATCGTAAGACGATTGTCCTTAGAGTCTAGTTGTAAGGCATTGTAGTACTTCTCTGTAACTTCAGAGCTTAATAGACTTATAGATCTTACGGTTGCAGAAATAGCCATGACTTGATCCTTACCGTTAAAGGCCATAAATGCTGGAGAACCATCATGTATGATACCCTTCACACTCATCTCACCTAATGTTTTATCACCATCATATTTTTCCCAACCATGAGTAGCGCTGAAGGCGACTTCAATTTTTGTTTTTTTATTTTCTTTTGAAATTCGAAAAGCTGGGTAGATAACAGTCCCATTAACATAGTTTTTAAATGTGTGGATGGTTTTTCGAGTTCCAGTCTCAACATCTTGTTGATATTCTACACCACTTTTTTGACCACCTATGTATTCAGCATAACTTGTTGAGGTTCCTTTAGGATTATTGATGTAATTTATACCGAGGCCTAGTTTTTCTCCATTTTCATAATGGCCTATAAAAACACCATTTTTTATTTCTGATCGAGATAGACCTACTTCGCAACCTCCATTTAGACATTGAGAGTACGAACTTGACATTGTACACAGCCAGATGGCTGTGATACCTAGTAACTTTAATTTCATAATTTGATGATTTGGGGGGTTAATCAAATAATGCGATCACATTGCTGTAAATCAGTACGTTTGTATCACTACAATTAAGTAAAAAAAAACATATTTTCCTAATAGAATGCAGGCTTCTTGACTACTTAATAGACTATATGCATCACTAGTCACGTCTGTTAAATCCTGTGATTGCTTGTTATGAGTACATTAAGATGATTTTTTTGTTTTTCTGAAAATAAATATTCTTTTTGGTTATACGGCGTATAAAAATGCTTTACGAAGAAATACGCAGGAATATTTGTAATATATTACTTACAAATCTTGTTGTCAAAAGCTTTAGATTACTTTTGAAAAATAATTTTCTATCTCTATAGATTGTATAATTACGTTTGGTAGTTTGCAATTTAGCCTTTTAGTTATTTGCACGACTTAGGACTCTACAGGGATGATTTAAGTCCTTTGATTATTTTTCTAAAAATTAAACATTTGTACATCAATGATTTTAGAGTCTATTGTAAATGTATTATAAAAAATAAAATCCCAGAGTCCGGAACTCTGAGATTTATTTTTTAATTGTTTGATAATCAAATAATTAACTTAAGCTGTAATTACATTTATTGACATGTTATTACATCTAGTAGCATCGGAAACCCTACGTTCGAGCAATTTATTTTATATAATAGTATTTCAACGTAGTGCTTAATTGAAATCCTACCTATATAATGTATAATTCATTCAATATAGGTTTGAATCCTATCGGGGTCACGAATACGTTATAAACCCTTTAAAACACTAGTGTTTTAAAGGGTTTATTGGTTTTATCCTCAAAATTAAGATTTTACTATAAGTTGTTTGTAACTAATGAGTTAAAGGTTTGAACTTTTCTGGCATTTTGATAATCTAATATTCAAATAAAATAATAGACTAAATATTTCATTAAATATGGGCTTAAACACACTTTTGGTATAGGGAGCACAATTTTATATATTTAACAACTTAACCTAACCTCCGAAGGAGTTTATGACACTAAAAAAAAGGAACACACTTGTCTTATTTAGCAGTCTCTCAGACAATACTAACAAAGAAAAAACACCACTCACTGATGATGAATTAGTGAGACAAATATTAGATACAAACAATTCTGCACTGTTTGGTAAACTTTATGATAGATACAGTAAAAAAATTTATAATAAGTGCTACAGCTTTGCAGAAGATGCAGACGAGGCGCAAGACTTAATGCAAGATGTCTTTTTAAAGCTTTTTACAAAATTAGATACTTATAAAGGCAGGTCTAAATTTTCGACCTGGCTATACAGTTTTACGTATAATTTTTTAGTAAACTATAAAAAGAGAGATGCGCCTAAGAAACTAGGCGAACGATGGGAACGATTAAACAATAAGGATACGCATCTAGCACAGGTAGACGATATTGATGAAGAGGACCTTTTTGAACTTAAAACATCAAATCTTGAAAAAGCCTTAGGAGAACTTGAACCAGCAGATAAAGCCATTTTGTTATTAAAATATCAAGATGAAGTTCCTGTAAAAGACATACAGAAACTACTTAATATAAGTGAAAGCGCAGTAAAAATGAGGCTTAAGCGAGCCAGAATTAAGTTAATAAAAGCACATCAAAAACTACAACGGGATGACTAAGAAAAATCCATTTAAAAAGATTGAACCTGAAGTTTCCTTGCCTGAAGAATTAAAGGAAGATATTTTACAAGAAATAGAAGAAATCATTGCAGAAAATGAAGATGAGCAAAAGGATGACAATAGTGATAATTCTATAGAAAACTAAAAAAAATACCATCTTGGGTGACTTTACCCAGTTTTAAGTGTCACAATAAAGTAATCGTTAACTTTTAGTGATACTATGGAAAAACAAAATCCCTTTAAGTCTATTGGGACTCCACCGCAGGATGTCCCCGAGTATCTCAAGGAGAAAATAATGCGCGACATTACTACTGCAAAATCATTAATGGAAATGCCCTCGGCTTTTGCAAGTAAACACAAAGAAGCAATGTCCTCGTTATTCAAGACCAATAAAAAGTTTACTCAAGTTTAGTTTTGTAATTTAATGGCGAAGCGAGCTATTCCAGCACATAGAGTAAGTAGTGATATTGACGACTATCTATCCTATTATTATTCACCAGAAAGAGACCAACTATTAGATAAAGGACTCTTATTTTCTTTTTTAGATAAATGGAAAATTATCTACTTTTCTTATTTAAAAGAAATTAAAAAATCACAAGAAAGAGAAGATATTCATTTGAGTGAGGAAGAAAGAAATGCAAAGTATACGCATTTAGCTATGCGAAAGATTCTAGATGATATTCCAGACGATTTATACTAGAATCCCTACCTATCTAAATTCATTAAAACCATATTTAATACTTAAAATGAGTACGCTTTTGCGAAATCAAAAAAGTGTGGAAAAAAACTAATGGTGTGTCTCAAACAATAAATCGTCTTTAAACAAGACATTAATCTAACTTAAAAACAATGAAAAAATTAATTTTAGTAGTATTAACAATCGTGATATCTACAGCTGTTTTTGCGCAAAAAAAAATCAAAAATAAAAGGAGATAAAGATGTGGTTACAACAACTCATAGTATAATAGATGGTTTTAATGCTGTTGAGATAGATGATGCTCTAGAGGTAACGTTAGGACAAAGCGCACAAAACGGTTATACCTTAACCACAGACAAAAATTTACAAGATATAGTGCAGTTCACAGTTAAAGACAGTACACTTAAAATCTTTACTATAAATAAAATTACAAGTAGTAAAAAACTAGAAATAAACTTAGACTTTGTAAACCTAGAGCAAATCACCTTAAAAAATGATGCAAAAATAAAAGGTCAAGGTAGATTTGAATCTGATGTAATGTACATTAACGCATACAACTCAAGTAAGTTTGAACTAGATATTGAAGCAGAAGAAGTCATTGTAACAATGCAGCGTAATGCTGGGGGCAAGCTGATGACACGCTCTACAAACACAACGATTGTAATGAATGACAGAACAGATTTAAACGCAAGCGTACAAGCTGAAAAAATCACAGTAAGCCTCACTAAATCTGCACAACTAGAACTAGAAGGATATTCAGATGCTGTGGCTTTTAACCTGAAGGATTCTTCAGAACTTGATGCAAGAAAGATGAAAGCAACTTCGGCAGATTTATATACTTCTAATAATAGTGATGTATATGTTTATGCTGGAAAAAACCTAGAGTTATATGCTCAAGGCAAAAGTAGCATCTACGTTTACGGTGACCCAAAAATGGAAATAAAAGGCTTGACTGATAAGTCTAAGATTATTAAAAAATAAGAAATAGGTATCTTAATAACACTTAAAGCATTTATCACTTCTTTTGGCCTCCCTAAAAAGGAGGCCTTTTAGTTTGGAGTTTGAGTTACCGTTTTTCTGGCAAGATTAAAACAGGTACACTACTATGAAAACTCACTTTTTCAACCACATCTTCCTCCATAAGTTGTGCAAAGAAATTTTGCTTGTGATGTATCAAAGCAAGCATATCACTTTCGGTATCTTTTACAAATTCCCTTATAGCTTTAGTTTCAGAGGTATCGTACGTGATTTTATGAAAGAAATGAGGTGTATCTTCCAGTAAAAAAACCAAGGCCTCTTTGTGTAACTTTTGTTTTTCACTAAGTAATGCTTCATCCATAAGTTGCACTACTTTGAGTGTCGCTTGAAGTTGTTTTAAAAGCTCTAATAGCGGTATTAACTCCTCTTTTAAAAAAGGTCTTTTATAATTAGTAGAAAATACAATTTGCTTCGTGATTTTAGGTGTAAAATCTTGAGGCACAACAATGGTAGGGCAACCTAAAACACCTTTAACTATGGAGACAGCATTACTACCCATAAATACGCTTTTAAGACCTTTCACACCTTTTGTTCCCATTAAAATGAAATCGATATCCATCGTTTTTACCAGTTGTTTTACTGCTGGCAATAACAATTCTGAATAACTGGTAGATTTAAAATAGTGTTTAGTATTTCTGTTATTCGCTTTAAAATGTTCAGTGATTTCTTTTAAATCATTGTCTACTCCAAAGCTTATCGCAGATTCCCACTCATTTCCCCATTCATCTCCTAACAAATTAGAAGGTTGAACGGTGTGGGCTGAAAACAAGAAAAATGAAGTTTCATCATCTTTAAATAGCAACTGACCGTAGCGCAGGGCATTAAGTGAATTTTCTGAAAAATCTATGGGT
>CAKZKZ010000486.1 GCA_937124495.1 uncultured Dokdonia sp.
TAGATGATTATTGGATGAATACACCTTTAAAAAACTAAAGTAATTTTAATCTATAATTCCCGTTATACGCTTTCGCGAAAGCGTACGTCCACACACTAAAATTCGTATCTTTGTAATACGACGACTTAAGACAATAACGATGAACAATATACCAAGTGTAGATCTCGCCGACTTTCTGAGTGATGATCCCAATCGAAAGCAAAAATTTGTACAAGAAATAGGAACCGCTTATGAAGAAATAGGCTTTGTTTCTTTAAAGAATCATTTTTTAGATGATACGCTGGTCGATGGTCTATATAAAGAAGTAACAAGTTTCTTTGCATTACCTCTTGAAGAAAAAGCCAAATCTGAGCTCGAAGGATTAGGTGGACAACGTGGCTATATCTCTTTTGGGAAAGAACATGCCAAAGGGAAAAAAGAAGGAGACTTAAAAGAGTTTTGGCATTTTGGACAAGAAGCAGATGAAGATGCAAACCTTATAGAAGAATATCCAGAGAATGTACTAGTAAATGAACTTCCCAACTTTAATCCTACAGGAATGGAAGCTTACCGAATGCTGGAAAAGACAGGTATTTACGTACTAAGAGCATTGGCATTATACATTGGACTTGATGAACATTATTTTGATCATTGGGCAAGCAATGGAAATAGTATTTTACGCCCTATACACTACCCGCCTATCACTGAAGAGCCAAAAGGTGCAGTACGTGCTGGAGCTCATGGAGACATTAACTTAATTACACTTCTTATGGGAGCTTCTGCGGGAGGATTACAAGTACTCCGTACCGATGGAGAATGGATTGATGCCATTCCTAATGAAGATGAACTCGTGATTAATGTAGGTGATATGCTAGAGCGTCATACTAACAATAAATTACGTTCTACAATACACAGAGTGGTAAATCCACCAAAAGAACAATGGAACACACCAAGATATTCCATCCCATTTTTTATGCACCCACGTAGTGACATGAAATTAAACTGTCTGGATGCATGTGTTTCTGAAGAACATCCAAAAGCATTTGATGATATTACCGCTGGAGACTTTTTACACCAACGCCTAGTGGAAATAGGATTAATTAAAGAATAAATCTAAACATGGATTTACAAGATCAACTCAAAAACCTTTTTCCAGAACATACCCCTTCTGAGCCTGAAATTCAAGAAGAGGCAGAAGAAACTATATGGATGCAAAACGATCCACTGATTTGTAAATATGAGAAGCGTAAAGGTAAACCTATTACGATTATAGAAGGATATACAGGTGCCGATAGTGATTTTAAAATGCTCGCTAAGGAAATCAAAAAAATGCTGAGTGTAGGGGGTAGTTTTAAAAATGAGCAAATTATCATACAAGGCGATTACCGTGATAAAATCATGAGCTTTCTAAAAGACAAAGGGTTTAAAGTAAAGCGTGTTGGTGGGTGAGTCTCTAGTCTCTAGTCTCTAGTCTCTAGTCTCTAGTCTCTAGTCTCTAGTCTCTAGTCTC
>CAKZKZ010000487.1 GCA_937124495.1 uncultured Dokdonia sp.
GTAGATATTCCACCATCACTTAGAAATATGTATAAAGAATTATCTCGAAGTATTGATGGTTTTAAAACTCCAAATCATGGGTGTCTTACACACTGGGCTGAGCAGGGTGTTTTTTTGCTAAATACAGCACTAACTGTTGAGGCTCATAAGGCAAATTCGCATAAAGATATTGGTTGGTCAGAGTTTACAGATAGCGTCATAAAAAAAATTTCTGATACAAAAGAAAATGTCGTCTTTATGCTCTGGGGTGGTAATGCAAAAAAGAAAAAATCTTTGATTGATGCTGACAGACATTTTATTTTAGAATCATCGCATCCATCACCGCTATCTGTATACCGTGGTTTTGATGGCTGTAATCATTTTGTAGAGTGTAATAACTTACTTGCTGGGTCTGGTCAAGACTCTATAGATTGGTCTTTAGATTAATAACTGACACCAAGGTTGGTTAGTGTATTTTCCTTTAGTTTCAAAAGATGTTTTTTATAGTTCTGTATGGTATAATTTGTACCTATGTAACTGTTGTTATTTTGTGAATACTGGAGAAGTCTACTTTGAATAAAGAAGTATCGTCTATAAATATAGAAAAAGAATTAAAACAGTCGTATCTTGATTATGCTATGAGCGTGATTGTTGGTAGGGCTCTTCCGGATGTTAGAGATGGTCTAAAGCCAGTTCACCGTCGTGTACTTTTTGCGATGAATGAACTTTCTAACTACTATAATAGACCTTATAAAAAATCGGCAAGGGTTGTCGGTGACGTGATAGGTAAATATCACCCACACGGTGATATAGCTGTTTATGACACGATTGTTCGTATGGCTCAGCCGTTTTCACTTCGCTATACACTTGTTGACGGTCAAGGTAACTTTGGTTCTGTCGATGGTGACTCACCAGCTGCGATGCGTTATACAGAAATCCGTATGGAAAAGCTTACGCACGAGCTTTTGGTTGATATTGAAAAAGAAACAGTAGACTTCTCTCCGAACTATGATAATACTGAGCTAGTGCCAGATGTTTTACCTACACGAGTGCCAAACTTGTTGGTAAATGGTTCTTCTGGTATTGCTGTTGGTATGGCGACAAACATTCCTCCACACAATATGTCAGAAGTTATTGATGGGACTATGGCTCTTATTGATAATCCAGATTTGACTATCGAAGATTTACTGCACTATATTCCAGCACCAGACTTCCCAACTTCAGCATTTATTAATGGTACTGATGGTATATTAGAAGCATACAAGACAGGTCGTGGTCGTGTGATTATGCGTGCTAGAGCAACTATCGAAGAAGATGAGGCTAGTGGGCGTTCACAAATTATTATTACAGAAATTCCTTATCAAGTTAATAAAGCTAAGCTTGTAGAAAAGATAGCAGAACTTGTAAAAGAAAAGAAAGTGACGGGTATTTCAGAGCTTCGAGATGAGTCTGATAAAGAAGGTATCCGTGTTGCAATAGACATTAAAAGAGATGAGTCTCCAGAAGTGGTGCTAAACACTTTGTATACTCAAACTCAGCTTCAATGTAGTTTTGGTATAAATATGGTTGCTCTTAGTGACAACAAGCCGAAACTTTTATCTCTAAAAGAAATTTTAGTGCAGTTTATTAAGCACAGAAAAGAAGTTGTTACTAGAAGAACAATTTTTGAACTAAGAAAAGCAAAAGAAAGAGCTCATATTTTAGAAGGTCTATTGTTATCTTTATCAAATATTGATGAAATGATAGAGCTAATTAAGGCTTCTCCAAGTCCAGCTGATGCAAAACAAGCTATGTTAGGTAGGTCTTGGAACGGTACTCTTGTGCAGAATATGCTTGAAGGTGTTAATGTTAAAATGTATAGAAAAGAAAATCTATCATTGCATTATGGTATTCAAGAAGATGTTTCTTATAATCTAACTGAAGAACAAGCTGAAGCGATATTAGCATTAAGATTGCATAGATTAACAGGTCTTGAGCAAGATAAAATCGTAAGTGAATTTAAAGAGCTTATTGAGAAAATTAAATATTTAATCGGAATATTGAGTGACCCTGCTGAGTTAATCAGAGTTATTAAAGAAGAGCTTACAGAGATTAAAGAAAATTTCGGTGATGCTAGAAGGTCTGAAATTATCTCATCAAGACTTGATTTGACAAGAGCCGATCTTATCGCAGAAGAAGATATGGTTGTGACACTATCTATGGATGGATATGTTAAAACACAGCCACTTAGTCAATACAATGCTCAGCGTCGTGGAGGTGTTGGTAAATCAGCGACTAAGACAAAAGAAGAAGATAGTATATTTAAATTAATGTTAGCATCTACTCATGCAACTATGCTTTGTTTCTCAAGTTTAGGTAGAGTTTACTGGTCAAAAGTTTATGATTTCCCAGTTGCTAGTAGAATATCTAAAGGTAGACCAATAAACAATATACTACCATTAGAGAAGAATGAAAAAATCACAGCTATGATGCCAATTACTGAGTTTACAGAAGGTTGGTATATTTTCATGGCAACTAAACTTGCCAGAGTGAAAAAAGTTGCTTTATCAGAGTTTGCAAGACCTAGGTCTACAGGTAAGATTGCTATCGGTCTAAATGATGGTGATGAGTTATCTTATGTGGCTCTTACAGATAGCCAAAAACAAATTATGATGTTCTCAAATGCTGGTAAAGCAATTAGATTTGATGAGTCGGATGTTCGTGCTATGGGTCGTTCAGCAGCAGGTGTTACAGGTATGCGTCTACAGGATGGACAGCATCTTGTGTCGATGTTTGTGACCAACCCTGATGAAGGTGTTGTTTTGGCTGCTACAGAAAACGGTTATGGTAAGCGTACTGCAGTTTCAGAATATAGACAAACGAAGAGAGCGAGTCAGGGTGTTATTGCGATTTCCACATCAGATAGAAATGGTGCGGTAGTATCAGCAGTACTTGTTGAAGATGATCAAGACATCGTGATGATTACGAATAATGGTACGCTAGTTAGAACGGCAGCTTCAGAAGTTAGAGAGTGTGGTCGTTCAGCGCAAGGTGTGAGATTGATAAATCTTAGAAATGACGAGAGATTAATTAGCTTAAAAGTTGTTCAGCAGGAAGAAGAGTCCGAAGAAGAGCTTGAAGGAGCTGTTGAGCAAGAAATTGTAGAAGAAACATCTGTAGATTAATTAGGTTTTGATTTTGAAGAAAAAAATAACAATACTCGGTGCTACAGGTTCTATTGGTGATAGCACTTTAGCTGTGATTAGAGAAAACAAAGATATAGATGTCTTTGCTATTTCCGGATATTCAAACTTGGCTAAGCTAGAGTTGTTGTGCGAAGAATTTTCTCCAGAGTATGTTGTGGTTTCTAATAAAGAATCTAAATTTAAGATAGAAAAAAATATTTCAGATGTGAAAGTGCTTTGTGGCAATGATGGTTTAGAGTTTGTGTCCCAAGCTAAAGAAGTTGATATTGTTATGTCAGCGATAGTTGGTATTGCAGGTTTAAAACCAACATTTGCAGCAGCTAAAGCAGGTAAGAAAATATTACTAGCGAACAAAGAGTCTTTGGTTACAGCAGGACATTTGCTAATGCAGGAAGCCCAAGAAAATGGTGCAGATATAATACCTGTAGATAGTGAGCATAATGCTATCTTCCAATGCCTTGATGATAATAAAAAGTATTCAAAATCTGTAAAAGAAATTGTACTAACAGCTTCTGGTGGTCCATTTCGAGACAAAGAGTTATCAGAGCTTGAAAATATAACTCCAGAACAGGCATGTGCACATCCGAATTGGAGTATGGGTCGTAAGATTTCGGTAGATTCATCAACAATGGTGAATAAAGCTCTAGAAGTGGTTGAGGCATATTGGCTTTTTGATGTACCTAGTAATAAAATCAATGTTTTAATTCACCCTCAAAGTATAATACATTCAATGGTTAGGTATATTGATGGAAGTTATATAGCACAGCTTGGTTCTCCAGATATGAAAACACCCATTGCAAACGCTATGTATTATCCGGTTAGGGGTGATGCAAATGTAAATGATTTGGATTTTGTTAATTTGAATCTTACATTTAAAAAGGCAAGTTTTGAAAGATTTGAGGCGTTAAAAATAGTCTTTGATAATCTTGAAAATAAAAACTATGCAGGAAATATTATATTCAATGCAACTAATGAATTGTTAGTAGATGCATTTTTACAAAATAAAATAAAATATTTAGATATTGTTAAATATAACGAACAAGCTGTTAAAGAGCTTAGGTTTGATAACCCTCTAGTTTTAGATGATGTTTTTTATATAGATGCAAAAGCTAGAGAGTATATAAGTAATGTTTTGGAGGCGGCTTAGTGTTTTTTAGAAAAAGTCTTATAGCTGCTTCTATTTTATTGGGCATATCTTCTATTGCTATAGCTGATGATAATAGTGGATTTGTACTTGATGATATAAATGTTGACGGCTTAGAAGGAATTCAGCCAGATGTTGTTAAAAGTAGAATTCGTTTTCAGAAAGGTAGTTATATAACGCCAGAAGATACTAACCAAATAATTAATAACCTTTACGGCACTGGATTTTTTGATAGTGTTGACTTATATCGTAAAGGCAGAAATCTTTTTGTAAATGTAAAGGAACGCTCAATAATTGCTGGATTTTCTTTTAAAGGGAATAAGAAAATCAAGAAAGATGACTTAGATAAATTTGCAAAAAAACACCTCTTTGATCCCTTAGAAATTAAAGACTATACATTACATTATTCCCCTCAAAACATATTAAATACCGCTGGCGGCAGTGAATATAAAAGTAGGGATCTTTTAAAGTTCATTCAATTATGCATAAACAAAGGGCAATGGAATGGAAAACAAATTATTTCATCGTCTTGGATTGAAAAGGCAACAACACCAAAAGTAAATGCTCGTACAGATGCTGATTATGGATATTTACTTTGGTTAAAAAGCTTTGGGAAAGACAAGAAATACAAATCCTACTATATGTCTGGGAACGGAGGAAATAAAGTTTTGGCGTGTCCAGAATTAGATCTAACTGTTGTTATAACAGCAACTAATTACAATAATCGAAATGGTCATACGTATACAGATGAGATGATGAACACCTTTATTATTCCAGCAATTAAACAATTAAAAGAGTAAAGTGACAATGATTAAAATTTGTTATTTAACGTAATATACAGACGTTTTAACAAAATACACAACAGGTGCAAGTAGTATTCTTTTATACGCTTTCGCGAAAGCGTGTACAGTAACTTTACAATCAAATTAAAAAAGACGTATCCTCCTTCTTCGTAAAACCAATTCCTCCTCATTTTTTGCAAAAAAAACGATCAACACAGTACTCCTATTACTACGTCTAATATACTTAGAGACTGATATTATAAAAACCACGTATAAATACGTGGTTTTTTTTTTCTATTTCATCCTAATTTTGAAACAAATCAATATCTTATTCCAAGACTAATTATTCATTCATAAGAAATTTTATGACTATTGAATCGCTAATTAATAAATGGATTTAAGTAACTTAGAAGCAATTACATACTAACCATCCTAAAGAAACTTCTATGAGAAAATTATGTGAAATTTTGCTTATCACAGCAGTTTTACTAGGAAATACCTATGTAATCACTTCACAGAATGATGCGCTTATAATCCTCCCTAATGGAAATATAGGTATCGGAACACCCACCCCATCTACCGCCTTAGAGGTAAAAGGAACTATTCAAGGGAAAAGCCTTATTTTGAGTGATACTTTAACTGTAAAAACAGTTAATTTTGAGGAAGGTATAAAAACATCTACAGGAACGTTTACTGGAAATGTAACAATGAATAATGCATTTGTAGGGGATGTTGGACATGGATTTGATTGGGCAGGATTTAGTCATAAAGATGCCATCAATACAACCAGTTATGGATTCTTGCAAAATAAGCTAGGTACTCATTCTTTGATAAACATAAAATCGGGAGCAGGATTTATTGGTCTCCGTGTAGATAATAAAGACAAGATGGTCATACGATCTAATGGTAATGTGGGTATTGGAACCGCTGATCCAAAAGCTACACTTCAAGTAAATGGTGGTATTCTTGCAAGTACCATCAATGGAGAAGAGCTTCCTATGATATTTGATATTGGCAGGAAAAACATTACAAATGCATGGCAAGCTGTAACTAGAGATGTTGAATCATTATGTGGAGACCAAGATGGTTGTACGATGAAGATATTTCTTCGGATAGTGAGTAATAGAGATGAAGTACGAACTATTACAGAACAAATTTATATAGAACAACCTGATAAGTCCAACAATAGAACAGCTGGGTTAAGTGGATATTCTAGACAAATGGGAGGCGGAGGTCAAAGTTTTGTACTAGGGACATCAGCAAGACATGATATCATTCCGCACCCTTGGGAGTGGATCTATGTACGTAATTATGGAAGTTCTAATGTAGGAAGTTTAACCCCTGCTTACAAAGGGTATAAGTTACAGTTTATGGTGCCACCGAGCGTAAATGCAACAGTGATCATATATGATCGGTAGTTTAAAAAATGATAAAAGGTAGAATCTGAAAAGTCTAGTATAAAAGAGTAGAGTAATTGATACTATTATAGCTTTTTGATACAATTTTTAGTACCGTTTATGATCTATCTATTACCGTTCGTGATATTTTTTGATTTTTAAGCATATCAATGCCCCAAATTTGTAGGGTAATCAAAGAAAATATTAAATCAGCACTTAGTCTCTGGTAAATCAGTTTCAAGTACTGCAAATAAGTAAGAAATACTCAAAGAATTATATAATTTATTAACCAAATCTTAAAAAGAAAAACAATGGCAACGACAATTACAGAAATCAAGAATTTAACCAAAAACACAACCATTGATGCTGGACAGCTTGAAGGTTTTGACTCACAAGAAACGTTTAACGGTACCATTACAAATGACAAAGCGACTAAAAAAGATTGGACGAGTTTTGCTACGAATACTGATAATATTCAAGTTACTTGGAGTGATGACGGAAAAGTAATAGCTAGAGCTGTAGGTGGTAGAATTAAAGTAGAAGGTAAAACAGGTGTTGGAAATGGAAAAATAACTATTAGTGATTTAATGGATGTTTCTGGGCTTAGCTTAGGCTTAAATGGGCAAATTCATATAGCTCCTAAAGAGACTACAGATCCTAACCCTACTGCTATTATTAGTGTACGTGTAGGAAACATAAATGAAAGAAGAGACTGGCTTATTGATCTTAGTGATAAAAAAGATGGGGCTCCTGGAACTTCTGTTAGGCTAGACTCATTAGTAGCATGGGCTCAAGGTAAAACTGGAGATACAACAGATGTTGCTTTGCCAAGTACTGGAGAAGAAGACCCTGGTAATCAACCAACACTCAAAGATTTTACTGTTGAGTTTAACCAACTTCACTTTAATATTACCCAAAAGACTTTTGATATAGATGTATCATCCAAAGAAGGAAATCAAATTACTTTTGGAAACTTCACTATTCAAAATGTAGGTTTTAGACTGACTAATGAAACTGTAGAAGTTTCAGAAAAAACCAAAGAACTTCCTGAAGATAAAGAAAAAGAAAAAGAGGCTAAGTAATTTTTGTCAATTACCAAAAGGGATGTTTTATAGTATACCCCCTATGAGTTAGTAACAACTAGAATAGATATTGTGTCTTGCTGTCTATCATATATTCGTATGCTCCTGCTAGCAGGCAGGAGCGCGAAAGCAAAAAATAGATCGTAATAGCTATAGTATATATATTTTGTTAGCTACTTAATCATCACAGATAACGTACTACTTAATTTTACATGTCAACACCAAAACCACTTCTTGTAGAGATTAACGGACGGGCAGGTTTCCATTTAGGAAATTCTGATGCTCCTATTGATGTAGACATTGTTGTAGGGTATCAGAAACGTGTCTTAGCAAATGATACAACAGAAAGCTTCTTATTTGCTTCCTTAGCAGCAGTTGAGGAGAAAGGAATTAGTGTTCAAGATATTATTAAATCAGCCACGGCACATGAACAAGACATTCCTGATGTTTTAAAGGCTGTCACTTTCAAAAAGTTTTCGGTAACCTATGGTAAAGGAGGTACAAATGCGTCAAAGCTTACCATTGGGTTTGATTGTAAAATTACTATAAATGGAAACATATTTGATGCCTCCATTAGCATTGAATATGATAAAACAAATACTGCTTCTCCGTCTTTTACATTCAAAGGTGTTTTAAAAGTTGGCACACATCGTTTCACACTTCAATTTACAAAAGCAGCCAATGCATGGTATGTATTTGCTGGGTATCTTACTAAAGGTGAAATAACTATTGACCTTAAAGAAATAGCAGGACAACTGTTTGGACCAAACACCGCAAAAGGACTCCCAGACATTTCTTTTACACTAGACAAGTTTAAAGCATTCTTCCTCTATAAAAAAGAAAAAGGAGCCTCCAATTTACTTTTTGGAATGGGAGCCGATCTATCTCTAGATCTTTCAGATTTGCCTATGGCAGGTCCTATACTCACCCGAGGGAATTCATTTGCTTTCAAAGAAGTATTAGCCATATATGCTAAAGGAAGTTTTTCAAAAGATGAATTAAAAGTTTTTAAGGCAATTCCTAAGGTTGATATTGCCTCAGGTTTCAATATTACCACAGAATTACAAATTAATGGAGTCTTAGAACACTATGCCATAAACGGAGGCGGAGCGACGCAACAAGAAGAGATACAGGAAGAAGAAGAAACAGCAGCAGAAACAACAAATATTCAACCTTTAGGAGGTGCTATTTCTTCAAAAGCCAAATGGAAAAAACTTGACAAGCAAATAGGGCCAGTTTCTTTACAACGAATAGGTTTTGCCTATGATGACGGTAAAGTCATTTTATTATTAGACGCTTCTATGACCATGATTGGTCTAGGAGTACAATTGATGGGCTTTGGATTAGGATTTAAACTCAAATGGCCTCCAGATATCCCTGATTTTTATCTAGACGGTTTAGGGCTTTCGTATAGTAGACCTCCAATAGAAATTTCAGGCGCTTTTTTACATTCTACCAGAATGTATAATGACAAACCAATAGATGAGTACAGTGGAGGTGCCATTATTAAAGTAAGTAAATTCTCTATCGCAGCGATTGGTGCGTATGCAGAAGTTGAATCTGAAAAAGAGGTTGAAGTTGGCGGCAAGCTGGAAACTAAAACTAACAAGGAAGCTTCCTTATTTATTTATGGCGTATTTGATGGTCCTATTGGAGGACCTGCTTTCTTTTTTGTCACAGGAATAGCTGCTGGTTTTGGTTACAATCGTAGAGTAAATGTACCTTCTATAAATGAAGTTGCAAATTATCCCTTAGTTGCCCTAGCCATGCAACCCAAAAAT
>CAKZKZ010000488.1 GCA_937124495.1 uncultured Dokdonia sp.
AAAGACGGAGAGCTTGTACACATGATAGAACGTCATCATATCGAAGGTCGTCCAGCAGAGATGATTGCAGAAAACCTTATCGAAGCTTTTGCCGAGCACTGCTAGTCAAACTTTGTAAAATAATAAAAAACCGTTCTACATCAGAACGGTTTTTTTATGGAAGTACAATTCTATATCACTCAGATCAGACCCCTTAATAGGATATAATTTGTACCTTATCCTACCAAATCTCTACATATATATGCGCTTCTTACTCCTCATTGTTTTATACTTCACGTGTAGTACTATCTATAGTCAAAATCAAGAATATATCTACATCAAGTTTGATACAGGTACAATTCTTCAAAGTGCAGAAAATTTTTCTAATATCCCAGGTTTTGATGCTTTACAATCCCAATACAACTTCACGATAAAAAAAGGACTTTCTTTATCTAATGAAAAAATAGAGGCCTTGTCAAAAAATGGACACTCTTTAAAAAATATTTTCAAAATTGAATCTATACCACCTAATCAGGATATAGATGTATTGGTTGAGCGTTTAAAGAAGCTTCCTCAAGTAGTGTATTGTTATAAAAGCATTGCTACAGCCATTGCTCCTCCTAGTGATATTCCTCCAGTACCACCAAGTTTTGAATCAGAACAAGGATATATAGAAAGCGACCCTGGCGTACATATGAGATACGCTTGGGATCAAGGGATTATTGGAACTGGAATCAATATTAAAGATATTGAGTATGGACTGAATGTGAATCATGAAGAGTTGAATGATCAAAATGCGAGTATCGAAACTGGATTTACTATTCATGAAGATACTCCTGAATTTTTTCAAGAACACGGTACAGCAGTAGCTGGTATTGTATATTCAGATAGAGGGACGTATGGAGCAAGTGGATTAGCGTATGGTGCGGAAGAATTTATTTTATATCCTGAATGGACTCAAGAAGATGGAATAGACAGAATACGTGCTATTTCTAGTGCTATTCAAGATTCTAATGAAGGGGATATTATCATATATGAGATTCAAAGTATTGTAGAAGATGGAGAAGAAACATTATTTGTTCCTTCAGAATATGAACAGGTCATTTGGGATCTCACCAAAGCAGCAACCGATGCTGGGATTATTATTGTAGCTGCAGCTGGAAATGGAGCTCAAGACCTTGATAGTGATTTCTACCAAGAGTATAGAGATCGTGGCGATAGCGGCGCTATTATGATAGGAGCTGGCACTCCTGATAGCACTCATGAACCACTATCTAATCAAAATCTTCCCTCTTTAGGAAATTATGGGTCTAGAGTAAATGTGCACGGTTGGGGCACTGGTGTATTTACAATAGGCAAGGGAAATATCCAAATAGGTGATGATATAAACCAAAATTATAATACTAGTTTTAATGGTACTAGTTCTGCTACCGCTATGGTATCTGGATGTGTAGCTGTTTTACAGGGGTATTACTATGACCTTACAGGAGGATTTTTATCTAGTATTCAATTAAGAGATTTGTTAATAGATACTGGAACTCCTCAAGGAGAAGGTGTTCATATAGGACCATTACCTAATATGGAAAATGCGATCAATGAAATACAAGCAATTCTTGGTGTTGAAAATCCAGACACTTTGTTATCTTTTATAAGTCCTAATCCATCTAGCGATTATGTACATATAAGCCTCCAGAATACCCATACTTCTCAAGTAACTATTCGTCTTTACAATACGTTAGGAGAACAATTGCTTTCAACGCAGACACAAGAAAAAAACAGCATCATTGATGTACAAGCGTACGCTACGGGTATTTATTTTTTAGAGGTCATATCTAGAAATGACCGTCACATTAAAAAAGTCATTATTAACTAATCCCATTTAAAAAAGGTTTCTATATTTTTATGCTTTCGCGAAAGCGTATACTCATGAGAAAAATAATAGCATATCCATTCACCATTCTCTATTACCTCTTATTTGGGTTTACATTGGCGTTTTTTCATCCAATACAATGGGTATGCTTGCGTGTTTTTGGATATCAGGCTCATAAAAAAAGTGTTGATCTTCTCAATTTCTTTTTATTGCGGTGTCTTAATGTATTAGGCACGCGGTTTCATTTTGAAAACACACATCATATCCCTTTAGATCAGCCTTGCATTATTGTTGCAAATCATCAAGGTACGTATGATATTCCTCCTATTATATGGCATTTACGACACTTACATGCGAAGTTCATCAGTAAAAAAGAACTAGGAAAAGGAATTCCAAGTATTTCATTTAATCTAAGACATGGTGGTTCTGTGCTTATAGACCGTAAAGACAAAATACAAGCTGTACAACTCATACAAGAACTTACAGAGTATCTCAATACAAATAATCGTTCGGTAGTTATTTTTGCTGAGGGAACACGAAGTCGTGATGGAATTCCTATGCGATTTGCCACAGCAGGCCTTACAACGTTGTTTGAAGCAATGCCTACAGCACTTATTGTTCCTGTGACGATACATAACTCTTGGAAATTAAATAGGTGGGGTGGTTTTCCTATGGATATTGGTGTGCGTATACATCATAAGGTACACGAACCTATTTTTGTTAATAGCGCGCCTGTAGACAAACTAATTACTAAAGTAGAGTCTGTTATTTTACAGGGCTTTCCAGAGATACGAGAACGTAGAAAATAATACTAAAAAAACACTCATCTTCATGAGCAGCTTATGACAGATCAACAGCTTATAGAGACTACTATTTCTTTTGTAAAAAGAACACTTATAAATGCCGAAGGTGGCCACGATTGGTTTCATATAGAGCGGGTATATAAAAATGCGGTGCTTATTGCTAAAGGAGAAGATGTAGATCCTCTCATTGTAGCATTAGGTGCTTTATTACATGACATTGCAGATTCAAAATTCTTTAACGGTGATGAAACCATCGCTCCTAAGATGGCTAGCGAATTTCTACTAAGTCAAAATACTGATAGTGTCGTTATAGAACATGTGGTACAGATTATAAAAAACATCTCTTTTAAAGGAGGTCATAAAGAACAAACATTTACTTCCTTAGAGTTAGATGTAGTACAAGATGCAGATAGACTAGATGCATTAGGGGCTATTGGGATTGCCAGAACATTTAACTATGGTGGATTTAAAAATAGAAAGATCTATGATCCTTCTATTGCACCTGAACTTGATATGACACCAGCGCAATACAAAGCATCGACAGCGCCGACAATCAATCATTTTTACGAAAAACTATTGCTTCTCAAAGATAGAATGAATACTAAAACAGGGCGTAATATAGCAGAAAAACGCCACCAATATATGGAAGCGTTTCTACAACAGTTTTATGCTGAATGGGAAGGAGAATTATAAATATACGCTTTCGCACCTCGACAAGCTCAGCATAAACTTCGGCTACGCCAAAAGCGTACTATAAAACAATCTTTCCTAAGGTTACTTTGTCTGATTGATTAAACAATTTAACCACTTTTACTTCTTTAATTTCTTTTGAAGTACCGTAGTTTCTATATATGGTATACTTTAAGAATGGAGGCAGTACATAATCTCCCGCATCTCCTAGGTACTGTACATTAATGAGCCACTCTCCTTTTGGAGCATCATCTATAATAAACTCTTCGGTTTGAAATCCTTGCGCTAACTCTGCTTCAAGTCTCTCTCTGCTTTCTTCAAGTGTGTGTGGCCACTTAAAGAATTTCTTATCTGGATTTACAAATTGAAATTCAAAAGGAACCGTACGATCCGACCACTCGATTACCATACGAATATCTAGATCAAAATCTGTTGTTAACCACTCATTAGGAAGTCTCTCAAAATCAATTTTATCTTTATGTAAGACCACCAAGTGTTTAAGCTCGCTTTGTAATGGCTTTTCTAGTCCTTTAAAGTTAACCCCTTTAATTTGCTCTCCAAGCATATTATAATACAGCTCTAACGCCTGGTTGTATTTACCTACTTCTTTTTCTTGATATATCAAGGCAAGATCACGATATGATTGTGCTTCAGAAGGTGCGATTTTTAAAATACGTTCATACACCCAAGCTGCTTTTTTTGCATCACCTCCTACTTCATATAAATAGGCTAGTGTACGTAGTGCTTTTGTATTATTTCTAGAAATATAAGCAAGGTCTTCACGTACCTTATTGGCTAAATCTTTATCTACTTGATCAAAATGCTGTGCCACATCTACATAAAATTCTAGTGGGGAAGATTGCGTCCTAGAGATTTTTTTATACAGTTTAAATTGATCATTAGGGTTAGGAAGTTTACGCATACGAATAATATATCCAGGGGTCACATCTTCTATGGTTTGCACCGCACTTTCTGCATAATCATTTCCTTTTATAAGTGCTGTGTTTTCTTTTGGTTTTATAGCTTCTCCATACACCTGATCTTTGGTCTTTATCAGGAAAGCACCACCTGCAGCGATTGTTCCATAACGGGAGTTGGCCATCACTGACTTTAATACAGATATACTTGCTATTTGTTGTACATCTAGAAAATTAGGAACATCTTGATAGATAGCACCATTAATCACCCAGATAGGAGGGATATTATTTGTAATAGATTGATTTCCTCCTCTAATTTTATAAACCACTTCGCTCCCGCTATACAATCCTCCTTCTACAGAAACTCCTGAGACTTTACCTGTTATTAATTGTCTGAGCGTTGTGGCTCCTGCGCTAAAATCTTTTTCAGTAAGCTCGCTTACAGCATATCCTATTTTGTCTTTGTTTTCTCTACCGTTACTGGTTCGAATTGTGTTATCTACTCTTTTATTTCCTTCGACTATAATTTCGCTCAATTCATCACTCTTTGAAATAATCTCAACAGTACCAATGTCTTTATTTTCGACTAAAACTTCTTTAACAAAATATCCTATTTTACTCATCACAAGAATATCACCTACACTTGCTTGTATAGCAAACTTTCCTTGTGCATTTGTAATTACTTCATCAAAACTTCCCTTCTTAGTAATTGCGACATCCTTCAAAGGACCTTTTAGGTCTGTTATCACACCTGTTATTCCGTTTTTTACAACAGCTACCTGTGTCGTTTGAGAAGAAGAAGATGTGTTCTTCATTTTTCCTGTAGGAACATATTCTCCTGAGGTGTATTGTGCAAGTTGTCGCATATAAGCACCATCATCCTTTTGTGTTACACTAGTAAGAGTATATACAGGAGTTTTTTGTTGCACTTTTAAAGTCCCATAATTTGGATCTCCATTAGAAGAAAAGATAACAGCATCTGCTTTTGATGTATCTAAAATTCCGTAGTTAGATGGTCCTCCGTATTCTAATGAACTTATATGTGAGCGAAGATCTGATATATCTCCATCCTTAATCGTAAGGATTTCTTCCTTTTTTACCTCATAACCAAAGGCAATAAATTTTATTTTTAAATTCTTATGCTTATCCACAAAACGTTGAACGTATGCTAACTCTGCGTCTACATTTCTTCCTAACATATTTTCAGAAATATCCCAAAATAGTTTTACTGTTTTTATAGTTTTCTTTTTTGTTTTGGTCGTAGATGGTTCTAGTTGTATGGTACTTGATGTATTAAATAATGTACGTACTGCTTTTGCATCTAATGAGATCGTTTCATATCCTTTTGCACTAATAATTAGAGTACTTTTGTCATCTAAAATTTCATGGTATCTACGATAATTAAAACGTCCTTTTGCATCTGTAATTTCACCAACTCCTTGGTCATTTATACCCACTTTTGCTTGTACAATAGGTTGCTTTGTTTCTGCATTAACGACAGCACCTCTAAAAACGGTCTGTGCTCCAGCAATAGTAGTGCATAATAGGATGATGAGGATGATGGATAGTTTGTTATGGATTTTCATATAATAACTGCTCTTCTTTTATTTTGTATAAAACTATAGTCTTCTTTTATGTATTGAATGTGGTTTAACCTTTTTTTACAACTCTTCTAACGTATTTTTAAGATGAATGAACTTTTTCTTCTCAGTAAAGATATAAACTCACTTGCTGTTAGATTGTTAATCACTGTTAATGAACGTTAAAGCTTCTTAATTATTAAAAACAATAAGTCCTAAATCTTTTGATTTTGTTACAATTTTACAGAGAAAATTATACGATATCATATAAGATTTAGGACTTAGACTCCTTTTTCAGTTGAAAGTTTTATTTGTGCATTATTATAAGATAATTTTACTAAGCGTTACTTTTTTATTTTCTCTTAAAAGCCGAATCATTTTCACCTCTTTCGTTTCATTAGGTAACCCATAGTCTTTGTAAAAAGTATACTTAATAAATAACGGAATTAAGTTGTTATGAGTAAGGTCTGCATATTCTAGATTAATCAACCACTCTCCTTTAAATGCATCATCTAAAACAAATTCTTCTATAGAAAATCCTTCTCTTGTAGCATTTTTAAATTTCTGAGATTTTGATGAGTTCCAATCAAAAAACCGTTTGTCTGGACTTACAAATCGTATTTTAAATGCTGCTTTAGACTCTGACCAGTTAAGAACAAGTCGACCATCCATCGTACTATTTATCTTAGAAAAATTATGTAATACTTCATCAGAAAATAAGTCTTCTCCATATAAACTCACCATTCTGTTCAGTTCATTGGTAAGCAATGGTTTCAATATATTAAAATCAATATTATTGACTTTATTCACAAGCATTTTTTTATATAAATCTAAGGCTTCGTTATAGTCTCCATTTACTTCATAAATCATAGCAAGATCTCTATGAGATTGTGCTTCTAGAGGTCGTACCTCAGCGATTCTTTCATACAGATACTCAGCTTCTTTATATTTTTTAAACTGTTCAAAATAACCAGCTACAATACGAAGCAATTTTGGATTTTCAGGAGCAAGTATTAGCACATTTGAAATGATATCAAAAGCAATATCTTGGTCCCATTTTGACATGATTTCTGCTGCTTGTATAAAGTAATTTACATCTACACTATTGGGGCTATTCTTTTTATAATTTTGATACGCACTTTGAGGGTTTGTTTCTTTTAGTAATGATTTTATAAGAAGTGCGTTAGAAAAAGAAGATTCATAAAAATCCAAATGATCTGTATATGTATTAAGTAACTCTTCTTTCTTTTCTTCAAGTACGCCATCTATTCCTTGCTGAAATCTTTTTGTCCGAATAACGATTAAGCCGCCTCCAACTTCATTTCCAAATCTATTGGTTGCTGTTCGTGGATCAACAATTGAAACACTAGCAATTTCCTGAGGGTCAATAAAAGGCGCTCTTCCTTGTTCAAAAATGAGCCCGTCAATCATAAGCGATGGTATTCCAAGACCTCCTGGCATCCCTGGAGATCTATATCCTCTAGGAAAAGTTAAAAGTCCTCCAACTCCTCTACGTACAAATGTTTTATCAAACAAGACATCCTGTAAACGTTCATAATGTGCATCTATATCTGCACTTGTGATCTCATCTACAGCA
This sequence comes from uncultured Dokdonia sp., assembly GCA_937124495.1. Classification (GTDB taxonomy): domain Bacteria; phylum Bacteroidota; class Bacteroidia; order Flavobacteriales; family Flavobacteriaceae; genus Dokdonia. The sequence goes on from CAKZKZ010000488.1 coordinate 7,437, forward strand.
TAAGTAACACGTTTACGTTTTGTAAAAGGAACCGATTTCCTTTTTGATTTTCCTGTAAGCTTAACTTCATTAAGGAGATCTCCCTCTGGTTTCATCTTTACAATTAATGGCAAAGAAGCATCTATAATCTTTACAACTTCTGTTCTTGCTCCAACATACGAGAACAAAAGATCATCTCCTTCACTCGCTTCAATACTAAAATTTCCATCAGCATCCGTTACCTCTTCTACATAGGTACCTATTATTCTTACATTAACGCCTTGAAGAGGAATACTGTCTAGACGAACATTCCCTTCTATCCAGTGACTTTTGTCCTCCTTTTGTTCATACACTTCAAAATCTTCCAGATCATACTGTAAAAAAGAGAGCGCTTTCTTTGTACTTGTTTTGGTTAGATTTATATAATGGCCATCTGTATATAAAGCAAGTGACTGAAGCTTTTCTTCATTACTTTGTGGCAAAGAGTTTATGGTAAAAACAGGAGCATCGTACATTGTTTTTAAAGATCCTATAAAAGACGTGGCATCAGAACATAAAAAAACAAGATCTGGATCAAAATCTGTTGTATAAGCGATATGGTCATAGTTGGCCATTCCGTCATAAAAGACCTGTTCTAAAGCCTCTTTAAAAGATGTATTTGAAATCCCTTTTCTATGATCAAAATACAGTACCTCTTTTAGGCTACTATTAAACACGACCAATTCTACTTTTGAATCGTTAAGTGATTGTAAATAGGTGGACAATAATGTGTACTCCTTTTCAAAATCTCTTTTTTTCATAGATCGAGATGCATCCCAAAATACAGTAACGCGTTCTGGAATCTCACGTTCTTTATTTAGTTCAAAAAACTTACTTTTTAATTGCCCTACTTTTACAGAAAAAGCAATCCCTTTTCCTCTATATCTTTCCCATCCATCTTGACTTATCGCTCTCGTAAATGAAATGACCCTCGTATCTGATCCTGCAATGGCAAGTGCTAATTGATCTCCATATACTTTCACAAGTTCCACACTCACAACAATATCATCATCTACAATAATACCATGAGAGCTAAGATCAATCAAAACGTCTTTTTCTCCTCTACGTACCGTATGATAAATTTGAGTATTTACTATGTTTTGTGAAGGAAGTCTTTTTTTATAATCATAGACGTTTACTCGAAGTAAAATACTATCTGTTTTGTTTTCTAAAAGTTTAAAATTAAGATTTAGTAGTTTAGTTTTTTCTTTTTTAATTCGAATTCGTGTTGCTATCTCTCCTCCTAAGCCTTGTTTATCTTTCCAATAGCCAAAATGCTCTTCCGTATAATTTGTATATCCTATCGTTCTTTCTTCTTCTATATACTTTTCTACAAATACTTCTTGCAATTCTATAGGTTCAGAAGAGAGTTTAATAATAGAAAAATCTCGCGAAAGATCCCTGAGTTCTTCTAATGTATACGTCTTAGTAGTATACCCAACAATTGATACCTGCAAAATATCTTTAGATGACAATCGATTAGGTAGCTTAAATTCAAAAAAACCATTTTCGTCAGTAACGGTACCTATTCCTTTTTTTACAACTCCTACATTTACATAAGGAATAGACTTGCCTGTCTTAGCATCTATGACTTGCGAACTAAGTATCGTTTGCCCTTCTACTTGATGAAAAGCAAAGAGAAAAACAATACACGATATAAGTATATTTTTCATGTTGATTTTGATATTAAAAAGTACGCTTTCGGCATAGCCGAAGTTTATACTGAGTTTATCGAAGTGCGAAAGCATAAAAAATCATAAAACCACTTTCCCTAAGGTTACTTTGTCAGATTGTTTAAAGAGTTTGACCACCTTGATCTCCTTGGTTTCTTGAGGAGTCCCGTAATTTTTATAGACTGTGTACTTTAAGAATGGAGGTAATACATAATCTCCCTCATCTCCTAGGTATTGTATATT
>CAKZKZ010000489.1 GCA_937124495.1 uncultured Dokdonia sp.
TTAAAGGATATCCTGAAATTGCACACCTTTTGATAGATGCTGGCGCAGACGTAAATGCTATTAATTTTAATAAAGCGACAGCTCTTATTTATGCAGCAACGTTTGCACAGTCAGAAATCGCACAACTTTTAATAGAGAAAGGAGCTGATAAAAGTCATAAAGATGAACGAGGACACACTGCTTATGACCATGCTAAAATGCAAGGAGTAACGTCTCTTATGGAGATTTTGTCTTAAGACCTTCTTTTTTCAAAAATGTATCATTAGTTATATCCGTTTTAATACGTGATATCAAAATTTCCTTCTGTAATGTCAAAAGAAGGATGCCCTTCCAATAGCGGTTTTGTTGTAAAATAGAATGATCCTTTAATGGATGTATTTGTAGTGTCGTGAGCTATTATGATTACATTACCGCGAACTGCAAACCCCGATTTTTCCTCGTTTTCTTGATATTTTCCTTGAATAGTTGAGAAATCATAGGTACCAGCAGTAATATCCTTAGGAAGGAATAATTGTATATCTTCTCCTGTGCCCATAGCTCCTGTAAGCAATAATGTTTTAGATACTGGAGAAATAAATCCAGAAACATGAATCGCCTTGTAAGACTTCCCATTGACTTCAGCTTTGAAACTATTTGTTGTTGTTTGTAAAATCTTTTGTGAGGTTTCTTGTTGACCACAGCTACTCATGATAAGTAATGAAAGTATGAATACTAGCATGCCTATATATTTGATGATTTTCATAATTTGATGCTTCTAAATGAAGGAATGGATGTTTTGTTTAATGTTTGCGCCTTGTACAAGGCGCAAACAAAACAAAAAATGGGGAATTTTAGTGAGAGAAGTATACTATCTGTGATAGGCATTATTTCTTATAGTTATATAAAGAAGTGCTCACGGATTCAAATAGTATAGAGATGTCCCCATTTGTATGATTTCTTTATAACTGAATGATTTCTACACGCCTGTTTTGAGCTTTAGCTGTCGCTGTGTTGTCATTAGAGAGTGGCTCTGATGACCCTTTACCCATTGTTTGAAGTCTTGAGGAATCAATATCAAATTCTTTTTTTAGTATTTTTTGGACAGCAGCAGCTCTATTTTCTGATAATGGAATATTGACACTGTCACTCCCATCGTTATCTGTATGTCCTACAATTTTATACGTTTTATCAGGATTTGTTTTCATGACTTCAGCGATCTGTTTTAAAGTCGCATAGGATGATGCTTTGATACTAGCAGATCCGCTATCAAAAGTAATCCCGTGGGCCTGATAACTTCCGTTTTCAAATAGACGATCGGCACTATTGACACCTGTTGCAAACTTAATATTGCTCATGTAGTAATGTTGATCATCTGGTGTGATCCCAGTTTCAAAACGTAATGTTTTAAAAATGACTTCTTTTTCCTTAGCTCTAGGAATATCAAGAACTTTATCTTCATTGACATATATTTTCATACGTGTTCCTTTTTTTAATATAGAAATGTGATTAATTTCCTTAGAGATTCCACTTTTTGAAAAAACGTCTGGAGCGCTTTTCCCTTTAAGATTTAATGCTTTGTTAGGTGTCTTCTTATCTAAGAAAACACCACGACCAGATCCATCGGCAACAGAAATTATGACTTTAGTGACGTGTTTTCCAGTATTTTGTTTTCCTAAATACTGGTTAGGATCTTCTAGATCTGAGAGTACAACGTTTAAATATCTTTTGAAAGCCCATGCATCTGGAGCGAAATCATAAATAAGATCAAATTCTAAGGTGAAGCCCTCAGGGATATCTGTAGGAATTTCAGAAAACACATACGTACCATATCCTTTGCCGATACGCATCCAGTTGCCTGAAATAGTATTCAGAGAGACGACTTCGGCACTTAGGTTGGTGTTCCATTTTTGAGGTAAATCCCCTATGGCATCTGTAGAGAAATCTTCGTAAGCAATTAATTTTTCTCCTGGGATAAAATCATATTTTGAATACGCTTCAAAAGATGCTTCGGGAGCTTCTATAGTAGTTTCTTCATCTTGCGTTGGGGTTTCTGTATCTGAAGACTTTTTCTTTCTTTTCTTCTTTTTCTTTTCTTCTTTTTCGCCGTCAAAAACATCGTCTAATTCTTTATCTACTTGCTCATCTACTTTTTGTTCAACTTTTCTTTCTAATTTCTTTTTTATTTTTTTAAAAAGTTGTGCTTCTGCATGTGTACTACAAAATACGGCAAGAATCACTATTAATAAAGATGTGCGTTTCATAATGTGTTGTTATTGATTTCACATCTTTATGCAAGGAATTTAAAAAGGTTAACACGGTCTCAAAAAAAAAATTTATTTTAGACTCCTTGTTAACCTTTTAGTGTCTGACTACATAAATGAAAAATGAACCCTCTATCACAACACTTAGAACTGGAGATCCAGTGGCTTATCAAGTGATTTATGAGGGATATAGAGATGCTTTTATTGCTTTTGCGGGCACTTATGATCTAGATCAGGATGCTATTTTAGATGTATATCAAGAGAGCATGATCGTATTGTATGAAAACATCATGAAAGGCAAGGTGAAAACGTTTAGCAGTAGTATAAAAACCTATCTTTTTGGAATAGGTAAGTTTAAGCTTTATGAGCAGCTAAGAGCTCAAAAAAAGCTAGTACTTGTCGATGATTTTCAGGATCAGGAAGCCATGATAGCTGTAGAAAATACGGAGCTTACAGAACGACAGAAAGCACTAAAACAACATTTTCAAAAATTAGGAGAGCGTTGTCGTAATATATTAGAGCTCTTTTATTTACAAGGTTTTAAAATTAAAGAGATTGTAATTGCTGCCAATTATGAAAATGAAAATACTGTCAAAGCGCAAAAATCAAGATGTCTTAAGCAACTTAAAACAATGATGAATCCCTAAAATAATGGATAAGGATACACTTATACATAAATATTTCCTTCAGACACTCACCGACCAAGAGCGTGTTGAGTTGGATATGCTATTGGAAAATGACGCTGAATTTAAAGCAACTTTTGAACTTGAGAAAGATCTCCAAGCGGTACTTATAGATACTGGAAAAGACGATTTAAGAGCACAGTTTGTCGATTTTGAAAATCAAGATGTTGAGCAGGAACAAGAAACGCCTTTTCCTTTCTTTTTGAAGTATGCTATCGCTGCCTGTGTCATTATAGGACTGAGTGTTTATGGATCTAAATTTTTTATAAATACTACTAATACAGATGATCTTTTTGCTCAGAATTTTGAAGCATACCGTAATATAGTACAGCCTATAGAAAGGGGTGAAGGGTTAGATACTCCTGAAGAAGAAGCTTTTTTTAAGTATGAAACAAAAGAGTATCAAGCAGCGATAGAAAGCTTTCAAACCGAATTTTCAAAAACAGAGAAGCCTTATTACTTATTTTATACCGCAAACGCATACTTAGCGTTGGGGGATACAAAAAAAGCGATCCCGTTACTCGAAAAACACCAGAGTTTTAAAGATAATTTTTATGAAAAATCACAATGGTATCTTGCTTTGGCATACATAAAAGATAAGAATAAAAGCAAAAGTATTCCGCTCTTAGAAACGATCAGTCGTAGTGACGGATATCATCATAAAGAAGCGAAGATTCTTTTAAAAGCTATTCGTTAGTTTTTGTACGCTTTCGCGAAAGCGTATATAGCAACCCTAAAATCAGAATTCCACCTAGAATATACCACCAGAAATATGATTTCTGAATAATAATAGGAGAGGTATCACCACTCAAGACGAAACCAGCCCAATAATAAGGTTGTTTTAACTCCTGATCTGTGGTTGTGCTCAAATATAAACGCTTTGCTTCTTGTAGCGCTTTATCCTTTGTCATTCCAGTGTGTAGATTATTGTAAAAGTAGGTAGTAATTGTAGCCGTTTCTTGATCGGGGACTTTCCATAAAGTCATTAAGGTGCTACTTACACCTGCATACGTAAATGCACGAGACATACTCATAATACCTTCTCCTTTTTCCAATTTCCCAAAACCGGTGTTACACGAACTTAAAACGGCAAGATTTGCCTTGAGGTTTAATCCATATATTTCAGAAGCAGTAAGTAAGCTATCACCTTCCTTTTGAGAAAAAAGCATTTTATTATAGAGCGGGTTATTCTGGTCGACTTCTGTATGCGTTGCGAGGTGAAGAATATTATATTCTTTGCTAACTGTTATAAAATTTTCTTTAGTAGCTTCTTCTCCAAGGTATGATTTTCCGTTTGTGATTTTTTCGATTTCTTTTACCTCTTTCGCATTATTAGGTAATGGATTTTTATCATATTTCGGGGCAAAACCTAACCAGCCTTCCCCTTTTTTATTTAAGTTAATCTGTTCTTCTAATAACTGTAAAGACCCCGCATAACTAATCGCATACTTCTCTACAAGAAACCTTTCTTTTTGCTGCAATACTTCAAAAGGGAGCAAACTTAATATATCATCTGTAATGAATGTTAATTTTGTGATTTCTTCAGGGAATTTGGGAAGTAACTCATCACACATTTTTTGAGATAATGCGCTATTAAATTTTTGTTTGGATATAGAAGTTATTAATTGATGAACCTCTTTTTTTAATGTATGAGATGATGAAAACTGTTCTATGTAGTTTTTGTTTTTAGTAATTGTAAATCGGTGCCAGATATTCGTGTCCATAAAATACATGATGATAGCCTCATCTTCTTGAAGATACACCTTCGTGAAATCATTAAAATCTTTTGTAGCTGATAGGTATTTAAGATTTTTTAATTTAGGATATGTATTTTGAATAGCTTCTTGTAGACTGTCGTATTTGTTTTCGTAAATAAGCTGTTGGTCATAGAGCTTTTGTATGTTGTCTGTGTCTTTATACTTGGATTGTTTTGTATTGTAAATACGCTTATTGTTGCGCTGTAATGAATCTAGTAATTGCGTTTCTTTATAAAGCAATTCTTCTGGAATACCTGCTATCTTTTTAAACCGTGTTCCTTGAATGCCTTCTAATAAAACGGAGTTTTTGTTGATTTCCAAATACCTAAAAAAGATTGATTTTAATGCTTTAGAGTCTTCTATTTGTAATTGATCATAAAGCTTTAAAATAATTTTAGCTAGGAGTTCTTTTATCGTATTACCATAAATAATCTTATTAAACTGATTTGGAAATCTGTTTTTGTGATCTATAATTGTTTTTAAAAAACGTTCGTATGCCTCGTCAGTAGGCTTGTTATTTAAAAGAAGTTCATAAGCCTCAATTTTTAGTTCTATAGTTGGATATGTATATTTTTGAGGGATTTTTTCTTTGATTAATTTGAGTGCTTGTTTTGCTTTTTGAGTATCGTTGACCATACTATAGTAGACGACAGCATTCATCTCATTGCGTCTATGAAAGTAATCTGCATCTTTAAACCGATCCTGTAAGACCTCTTGAGATTTTTCTAGTAAAGGAGGTACTTTCTCTAATTGATGGGTTTTAAAATAGAGTTCAGGAAGATGTTTATAAACATCTATCAAAAATAAATCTCTGTTTATAGCTTGAGCAACACGTTCTGTTTTTAAGAAATAGGCTTCGGCTTCATCTAGCATTCCTACATTTTTATAGGTGTTTGCTAGATAAAGATACCCTGCGCAGACCCAATGATGGTTTTCAGGGACTACTTCTAATACAATAGCTATGGCTTCTTTTCCTAATGCAATAGCCTCTTCTTTCCTCCCTATTTGTGCATACACCTTACCTAGTACGCGAAGTGATTCTGCAATACGGGAAGGTTGTTGTTTTAAATATATTTTTGCATGCTCCAGAGCTTTTTCTCCATAAATCTGTGCTTTTGTATAATCACCTATATTCATATATGAAGTAGCTACTTGATTATAATCTAATGCTAAATAAGGGTTTTCTTCACTTTCTTTTAAGTCATACCTTACAGTTTCTTGTGCATAGAAAAGCCCTTTTTGATTATTACCTAATCGATCACCAAACATAAGCGCGAGATTATAACTAGTGCTTGCTAACACATTTACATTAGGTTCTTCAAGTTGTTCACCTATTTGTAATGATTTCTCATAATATTTTGCAGCCATCTCAAAATCTTCTTTGAGATCATATGTAGCTCCCATAATACTATATGCAATGCTAACTTGATTTTTATAACCTAGTTTTGAAAACAGTTCAATAGCTTTTGTAAGTCTTGAAATAGATAAATCATACTCTCTCCAATCCTGATGAACCCTGCCCATATATTCATAACTCAAAGCTTCTATAAAAGGATCATTACCAGACTTGTTTTTATACGTTGTAAAATATGTTTTTATCTTTTCAGGATTGTATTTTTTTGAAACTTGAACATCCAGATACATCTCATAATAGGCAATAGTATGTTTGATTTTTTGATCATTAAGAGAAGCTGCTTTAAATGCTTTTTTGGCTTTCTTTATGAGTGTTTCGGCATTGTTAAAGTCTCTCTTGTTAGATAATATACGGGCAATATATACGGTTGCTTGTATATTTTGATGAGGCGCATTTTGCGTTTGTTTTTCAATGCTTTGAAAGGAGGCAAGTAAGGAGTCCTGTTTACTCATGGCTCCTGTTTTATGCATCAGTTCAAATTCAGATATAGTAAGATCTAAGCGATCCTGAATAGATTGTGAATAAGCCGTAGCAGCATTACACAAAAAAATGATCATAAGAAGGATATATGTATAAACCCTTTGATTCATAATGAAGATGATGGTTGGTCAATTGCTTATATAACAGTGTTAAAGATACCTTTTTTCAGAATGTATATGACTTAAAATTTTCTACCCAATCTGTACAGCCATGTTGCTTCATCACTTCTTTGTTTTTTAGTCCAACACCTAAAAAACCAATATTTAATTCTTGTGCAGCTTTTAAATCCCATAGTCCGTCTCCAACAGCGATTATTTTTTTAAAATCTCTATTGTAAAAACGTTTCGATTTTTCAATAGCTTCTTTTACAAAACCTACTCTAGAGACACTTGTGATTGAAGTCGCTAAAACTTCTTCAATCAAAGGGATGTGAGCATCTTTCATTTTAACAATGGTGGCTTTAGGGAAAGCACCTGTGCCATAAGAAAATGGAATCTCCTTTTTCTGAAAATCTAAAAGAAGGTCTCTAGCTCCAGGTATCTCGGTGACTGGTTCATGTTTTTTAAGTTCTGTTTCAAGAAGAGTATCAAGCTCAAACCGAAGCGAATCGGGTGCTTTCTTTCCAAAATTACGCTCATAATTATATTCTAAAGCATATCGATCTGTATGATGTAGGTAATTGTCGTAATCTGTATCGATCTCTTTTAGGCCAATATCTGCAAGTACTTTGGTAATTACTTTTAAATACGTTGGAATACTGTCGGTAAGTGTTCCGTCTATATCAAAAATATATAAGGTGTCGGATGTGTTCATGTAAATAATTCTATTATGATAACCGTCCAGTTTTTTTAGCTAGTTCGATGTATTTTTCAGAGTTGAAAAATTCAATAATAAACTGTATTAATTCTTTAGTGAGCTTGCCTTCATTTGTGTCAAGTTATTTATAATGAATAGTATACCAACATTCAGGAATCTTAATTTTTAGTAATAGATCAATTATTTGCTTTTCTTCTTTAGAATGAACACCTAATAATTTTTCATTTAAATATAATCCTCCTGGCCAATACCCTTCTTTGTAAGGTTGGTCTTCAAATCCATTGTGTACAATTCTTAACCAAAATCTTTTACCTTGATTTTTACAATAAAATGAAGTCCTTCCACCACCTAATACTACGCTGTCAATAATCTCCGTTTCATCAAATATCTCTGATGAATTCACTAAATCGATTTCATATTTATCAATACTCATATTTAAAATATGCACAAGCTTTCTTTTCAAAGTTACATAGAATTTCTACATTTTAAAATAATAGAGATTGTTTTACTTGTCTATGGTTATCTTAATATTGCAATATTACATTTGTAATAATAATAATTCGTTTAATTCTGAACTTCTTGTATCTTTGGTTCTATGACAGAAAATCTTCACATTGCTATTATTCAAACCCATCTTCTTTGGGAAAATGCTATAGCAAATCGTAAAAATTTAGGGGCTTTAGTAGCACAAGTATCTAATGAAGTACAGATCGTTATTTTACCAGAAATGTTTACAACAGGCTTTAGTATGGATCCGGTATCTCTTGCAGAACCTATGGATGGACCTACTTTACAATGGATGAAGAAATGGGCGATCCAAAAAGATATAGCAATTTGTGGGAGCATTATTATAACAGAAAACAATAATTATTATAATCGATTTCTATTTGTAAAACCAGACGGAACTATTGAGCATTATGATAAACGTCATCGCTTTATGATGGCTGGAGAAGGGGAGTTGTATACGGCTGGAGAAAAATCGGTTCTTATAGAATATGAAGGATGGAAACTGTTTCCGCAAGTATGCTATGATTTGCGTTTTCCTGTTTTTGCCCGTAATACGATAGATTATGATGTTGTTATCTATGTAGCAAATTGGCCAAAACCTCGTGTGGCTGCTTGGGACGCTTTGCTTAAAGCAAGGGCAATAGAAAATATGAGTTATGCTATAGGCGTGAATCGTGTAGGGTTAGATGGTAACGGGCTTGAATATGTTGGTCACTCTGGTGTTTACAATGTGTTAGGGGATGAGGTTGCTTTCGCGAACGCGGAAGAAAAGATAATCACAGCAATATTATCAAAAGATCATATCACTTCAACGAGACAAAAATTGCCTTTCTTAAAGGATAGAGATTTATTTACACTTAATTAATTTTTAAGTGTGAGTACTTTGACAAGCGACCAACTCTTGCTTACTTCAATATCTTCTCCAAAATGAATGACTTTTTCAGGCTGTCTTTTTTCAAGATAGTTTCCTGTGTCATATATTTTATTTTCATTTTTATCTTCTATAATCTGTATGAGGTAGGTGGCAGGTTTTAAGTTGTTAAAGTCAAATGTCGTCTCACTTGTTGTATACCTTTCTTGCATGATTTCTCCCTTTTTATCTGTAAGTTGGATGATATAAGGGAAGTTTTTTGCATTGGCTAATGAGAATTTAATATTACCATAATCAGACAGTTCTTTTGTGGATGTTGAGTAGGATAGGGTGTCATTTACACTTCCGAAAAAATCAGTGATTGCACCAGGTAATGCTGTGATGGTATATTTTGTTTTTTCTTCGGTTTTAAATGTTAAAGATATATTTGTGTTTTTCTCAGAAAGAAGCATTTCATAATCTATTGGGATAGAATCTCTAACCACACGAATAAGGCTGTCTTTTATCGCCTGTAAAGGGATATTACTTTTTATATCAAAAGGAGCACCTAGTACCAAAGTTCTTCCCGTTTTGGAAGAAAAACGTAAGGAATCTGCCTTAGGTGTGCGCAATTTTGCAATAAGTGTATCTTTATACTTTGGACCACTTACTTCAAATTGTAAGGAATCTATTTCTGGCTTAGGATCAAACCAATAATATAAAGTATCTGCATTGGTTTTTTGAGAAATCGTAGATCTAAAATCTGAGGTTGTTTCTGTAAGTAAGTTAATAGAAATACTATCTACCGGTCCAGAAATACCAAAAGTTAACCTATTCAACCCTGAGTGTCTAGGACGAGATGATTTTGTTTCTTGAACTTCTTTAAATAATTTTAAATTGTAGCTACTATCACTTGGGATGGTTATAAATTCTTTTAAAAAACCAACTTTATCTTTATTAGGCTGAAAGGTGAAATTAGCATCTTCATCTTTCAATGCAATAAGCATATACTCACCTTCTTTTATATTTCCTATTTCAAATGAAGTAAGACTATCTAATGTATTTGTTACATATCTCGGGCGTTCATTGTAAATGATAGAATCTGAAAATGTACTATCTACCACATATAGCATGACAGACACAAAGTTGTCAGGCTTGCTTTTGAGTTCATCAGTTATGGTTCCTTTTACTGTGAGACTATCTATATAATCACCTGTAGAAAGCACATATTTAAAATAAGAAAATGGGTTGCTTTCATTATTGTCTACAATACTTTGTCCAAAATTAAATACGTAGGTTGTATTAGGTTCTAAGGTATCTTTAATTTCAATATTTACGTATTTAGCTGCAGACCCTTGTGGAGAGATCACCGTATTTTCAAGAGGCGGAGAGACGATTAATTGTTTTTGATAATCCTTAAGCTTGATGTATTCATTAAAATAAATACGAATTCTATTTCCTTCAAAATTGGTAGTAAAGTTAGGCGGCTCAGATTTAATAAATATCGGAGGGATACTATCTTGAGGACCTCCAGTAGGAGAACCCTTCTTAGCACAGTTAATTAAAGTAAGTGACATAAACGCGATCACTCCAAGATAATAAAGACACTTTTTTGCTTTCAAAGTATATATAGATGTAGTATTTATTAATGTAGCAAAGAAACAACTAATTTTTAGCCAAACGAAATACTTATTGCGCTATTGCCATGGTTGCGATACTTAACTTTATTTTAGGAATTTTAAGTAATTGTAAAGCGCAAGCTTCTAATGTTGCACCTGTGGTGAGAATATCATCTACTAATAAAATGTGTTTTCCAGCAAGCGATTGATTTTCTAGTATTGAAAATGCATCTAAAATTTCATCACTTCTAGAAAAACGACCTTTGAAAACTTGTGTTTTGGTATTTTTTGATTTGATTAAAATCTTTTCTGTATAATCAGCTTCCAAATGTTTTGATAATGAAATAGCAAACCCTGTCACTTGATTGTAACCTCGTTTTTTTCTTTTTTTAGGGTGTATAGGAACAGGAATAACCATATCTATATCCCTATAGGAAGATAATTGAGACAGTTCGTGACCTAACCAATCTCCTAAAAAAGCACTTATTTCTTCTTGACCTCTATATTTGAGGTTGTGTAATAGTGCTTGAACAGGTCCCTTTTTTTCAAAATAGAATAATGCTGTTGCTTGTTCTAGCATAATACGACCATAAAATACTTTTTGAATAAGCTTGTCGTTATACAAGTGAGATTGAGTAAGTGGTAGATAGTGCCTGCAGCGTGTGCAAATCATATATTCTGATGCTTGTAAGCTTTCAGAACACCC
>CAKZKZ010000490.1 GCA_937124495.1 uncultured Dokdonia sp.
TTGTAGGTCGTCCTGTTTGATAGGTAAAAAAAGCACCTACACTCCAAGCTTCGTTTAACTTGTAATTTGTAGTTAAATTAAAAATATGAGGTCTATCATAGTTAGAAGGATAATAATTCCCATTATTAATGTTTTCTGCCCCAAAAGCACTTGTTGTTTTTCTTTTTGTTACCGAATAGGTATAATTCACATTTCCTGTTAATCTTCCAGTATTTTTATAAGCGCCTAATTCTGCCCCGTACGAATATCCATCGGCAGATAATAATTGTGTTTCTATATTTTCATTTAAAAACAGATCAGCTCCATTTTTATACTCGACAAGGTTTTTAAATGTTTTATAATACCCTTCTACAGAAAAATTATAATTCTTATTCTCTGTATCATATGCATATCCTCCTGAAATCTGATGTACTTCTAATGGTTTTATATGGAATCCTGCTGGTTTCCATATATCAAATGGTAGTGTTGCATTTGTATTAGAAATCAGATGTATGTATTGAAACATTCTATTGTATCCTAACTTTATAGCTTTTCTGTCAGACACGTCATACTTGAGTGCTAACCGTGGTTCAAAACCTTGGTATGATTTTATGACATCATTCTTTTTAAATCGTTTGGAACCTGTAATTGTGCTAACAGATTGCGGTACATCAGGATTGTAAAATGATACGGTATAAGGACCTATATTTCCAAACCAAGAATAACGCAATCCTGCATTAACAGAAAAACGATCCCATTTCCTATCATAAGATACATAGGGTGCGATTTCCAATCCTTTTTCTGCTCCAAAATTCACCGAGTTAATGCCCGAAGTATTCCCTGTAATTTTTGCAGGAGTAAAGCGGTATAATGTATTATTAATACCAAAGCGTATTTTAGTGTCTGCATCTTTATAAAATGTAAAATCTGGTTTTATAATCCAATTCTCTACCGCCGATTCCCAAGTAAAGTTACTTGCAGATCCTGTAGGGCCTCCACTACTGTTTTCTGAAGATAGGGCATAATTATAACGGCTATAAATCCCAGATAGGTTCATAAATAATTTATTTGAAAAAATATGATTCCAACGTACCGTAGCCGTTGTATTTTTCCATTGAAAATCTATAGATTCATCTGAAGTATTCTGATCTGCATTTTGTGTGTCATCACCTGTATCATCTGCAAATTTTAACTTCATAACATCTGCTCCAAAATAACTCGAAGCAAATAATTTATTATTCTTATTAATATTCCAAGTGAGTTTCGCATTAAAGTCATAGAAGAATACTTTATTTCCTTTTAAGCTTTTTATTAAAGGAAAAAACAAATCAAAATAAGAGCGCCTACCAGAAACTAAAAAATTAAGCTTATCCTTTTTTATAGGCCCTTCCAGCGTAAGTCTAGAAAATAATAGTCCTATCCCTCCTTCTCCTTTAAATTGCTTATTACTACCTTCTCGTTGTCTTATATCTAGTACAGAAGAAGCTCTCCCTCCAAAACGTGCTGGTATCCCACCTTTATACAATTGAATATCTTTAATAGCATCTGTATTAAAAATAGAGAAGAACCCCCAAAGATGAGAAGAGTTATAAATGGGCGCTTCATCTAGAAGGATTAAGTTTTGATCTATATTTCCCCCTCTTACATTAAAGCCGCTTGTACCTTCTCCAACAGAAGACACTCCTGGTTGTGTCAAAACAGCTCTGGTAATATCGGGTTCTCCAAGCAACGCTGGCAACTTTTTAATATCCTCAGGTTTTAAATTAATAGAACCTGTAATCACTTGCTTGACTTGACTTTTGGTATTCTTAGATGAGGTTATTACAATTTCATCTAATTCTCCGCCAGAAGCTTTTAATTCAATCTCAAACTCCTGATTACCTACAAGATTAATCTCCTCTATATATTCTTGATATCCTAAATAAGATATTATTAAAGTGTGCTTTCTTTCTTTTAACGTTAATGAGAAAAAGCCATACTCATTGGTCACAGCGCCCTTCCCAGATTCTTTAGAATAAATAGTAGCTCCTAAAAGTGTCTCGCCTGTGCTATTATCTTTTATAGAACCACTAATTGTATGAGTTTGAGCATACATAAAACATGGGAGTATGAGTAATAAAAATAAAATGGGTTTTATCATATTAGACTGGTTTTAATTATGATTATACAGATGCACAACAGCCCATAGTATGTTTACCCTATTTTTTTATTGTTATTTTTCATTTTTTTAACATCATCGGCTTCAAAATTAGCGTTATTCAAAAATGGAATTATGTAGTATACGCTTTCGCGAAAGCGTACTCTCAAAGAAGAATTGTATCTTTTACTGTAGTTGAAAAACTTACCTTTTAAGTGGGAGAAATAAAATAATTTAGTTCTTCAGAATTTATCTATAAATCACCTCTGAAAAAAAGTAATAAAAAAATAGGGTAAATACAGAGTATCCTGTTGTTCTAATAAGACAGGACTTATAGGATAGTGCAAATTATTACATAGCATCTTTATTCAAAAAAATAAATACAT
>CAKZKZ010000491.1 GCA_937124495.1 uncultured Dokdonia sp.
AGTAAACGGCAATTATATACGTGATTACACAAGATGAAAAGCGCTGAAACTACTGACCTGACGTAGTAAAAAATTATTTTCCTCACTAGTACTTGCTTAATTTTACCAAAAGATTAGTAATAATACTTAAAATACATAAGAATAATTTAACGTACTTAATGCAATATTTTCAACTAAAAAACGCGTTAAAGGTATATGGTAGTACAGATTCCGTTAATCGAATTAGTTTTTATTTAACTTGCATACACTACTTTTTTTTATATATTTGGAACATATAGCACTCTTGGCAACGTTTTTTCAATTGTTATTTTATTTTAACTTATAGCGAAAATACCAACCCAAGAGTTTTTTTTATTTCATTTCATTTTTATTATATGTACCAAAATGGCTCTAAGGTTGCTATCTTAATAGATGGTTCATTTTTTCTTAAAAGATATAAAACTCTAACAAGGGATTATGCTTCAAAATCTGCGGAAAACGTAGTAGATGATCTATATGAAATGTGCAAAAATCATATCTATCCTAATGAGTCTCTTTATCGAATTTTGTTCTATGATTGTGAACCACTAGTAAAAAAAATTCATAATCCTATATCTAAAAAGCTTATAGATTATTCAAAAACAGATGTTTCAATATTTAGAAACGAACTTTTTGAAGAATTAAAAAGGAAAAGAAAAGTAGCCCTTCGATTAGGGTATCTTCAAAGCAGTAAAAATTGGATCATATCCCCCAAAAAGACCAAAGATTTATTAAGCGGTAAAATTAAAATTGCTGATCTTACCGACAAAGACATTCAGTTGAATATAAAGCAGAAAAGAGTTGATATAAAAATAGGTCAGGATATCGCTTCCCTTGCACTTAAAAAATCAGTGGACAAAATAATTCTCATTTCAGGTGATGGTGATTTCGTTCCAGCAGCAAAATTAGCACGTAGAGAGGGTATTGATTTTGTTTTAGACCCTATGTGGAATCCAATTGATAATTTATTATTTGAGCATATTGATGGATTGAGAAGTGTAATTCAAAAACCATATTATCTTAAAAAGAAAGAAGGCTCCTGAAAGCCTTCTTGAGACATAAATCTCCTCAAGTCTTACACAGCGACCCAAAAAGCAAAGCACTTGGCTTTCTTAGGATATATCCTAACTCCATTTTTTACAATGAACCTTCTGAATACTAGCTTATGCAAAACTCCGTTGAACATCTTTGTTTTCATACTAATAAGTATTAACTGGCAGACGTATTAATACTAAAGACTTAAAATTAGTCTGCATAACGTTAAGCCCATTGCCTTTACAGGCAACTGAAAGCCCTCGACATCAGGATATCGAGGGCTTTTTACTGTTAAATGAATAGTCATGTGATTTCTTCGATTTGATTTATCGTACCAAATTTTCAAGAATACAAAACACATTTAACTCTTTAATACTATTAGTATTGTAAGATGTTCGATGCAAATATAATGAATTACAAATATATCTATAATTAGAATTAATTTACACCAAATCAATTGCATTTAGTGTAATTAAGTACTAAATTTGTAATGTACTAAATAAGTAATCATGTTTAACGAAGAAGTAAAATCAATACTACAACTACTTAAAGCCTTTCCAGACGAGCAAAGTTGTATCGATCATTTAGAGGGTTTAAGATGGAGCGGTGGCGTTGTAAGTCCTTTTGACGCTTCTTCTAAAGTATATAATTGTGCGGGCAATAAGTACAAGTGTAAAGAGACAGGAAAGTACTTCAATGTAAAAACCAACACTATTTTTGATAATACTAAAATGCCTTTACAAAAATGGTTTCTTGCTATATGGTTGGTTACTTCTCATAAAAAAGGTATTTCTTCTTTACAGTTAGGGCGTGACCTTGATATTACACAGAAAAGTGCATGGTTCATGTTGCAACGTATTAGAAACTGTTTTGGTCTTAATAATGATGACAAGATGGAGGGCGAAATCGAAGCAGATGAAACGTATGTAGGTGGCAAGGATAAAAACCGTCACGCAAATAAGAAGGTAAAAGGAAGTAGAGACGATAAAGCCCCTGTTTTTGGAATGGTACAAAGAGACGGTAAACTAAAAGCTGTAAAAGTTCCTAACACAACTACTGAAACACTATCAACTGAAATTATCAACGCTGTAAAAGAGGGAGCGACACTATATACAGATGAATATTCATCTTACAAGGCTTTAAAGCGTATCTACGACCACCAATTCGTAAAGCATAGCAGTAAGCAGTATGTTAATGGTAGAATCCACACAAACACAATAGAAGGCTTTTGGTCTTTATTAAAACGTGGTATCTTTGGAATCTATCACTTTACATCTAAGAAGCACTTGCAGATGTACGTGGACGAATTTGTATTTAGATACAATACACGCAAAGGAACTGAAAACGAAAGGTTCAATTTACTTTTGAGTAATATTGAGAATAGAATAACCTATAAGGAGTTAATCAATGGCTAAGGAACTATCAGATTTTAATAAGAAATTACAAACAGCAATGGGAATGAGTAAAACTAGTACGCCGAAAATAACTGTAAATAAATTAGGAGAGTATCTTACTACAACAAGCCCTAAAAAGCAAAGGTCAATTCTAGAAACTATTAAATACCCAAAGGATAAAAAGTTTATGTTTACTGGGTATAATGATGCAAGAACCGCAATAAAAGATTATGTTTTAAATGATTTTGATGAACAGATCTTACTAGATTGTATTTCAGATTATGAAAATAAATCTGATGAAGAAAGAGATAATTTTACAGACTCTACAATAAAAGCACTTACAATTGTTTTAGAATCTAACAATTTATCTGATGGTAATTATACGTTTCTTCCTTACAAAGGAAGAAATCCTAAATTAATAATCGAAGGTGTAGAAGTTAGCATATTTCCTGACTTTATAGTCCACTCAGAGACTAGTAGAGGAAAATACATAGGCGCCGCTAAAATTCACATAAGCAAGTCAGGTCATTTTGGAGAAGAAGGAGGAAAGTATATTTCGAGTATGATATACAAGTTTGCAGATAAACATATTTCTAGTGAAGATAGATTACTCAGAAACACAAACTGTCTCTCTTATGATGTTTTTACAGACTCGCTGGTTGATTGCCCTAAAAGTATTGTTAGAAGATGGGAGGATATTCAGGCTGGATGTAAGAATATCTCGGCTATCTGGAAGTCTATCTAAATAGAATGATTTGTCTTTATGACAATCAATACATAAAGTTTGGAAATTCTCCAAACCACAAGCACCACCGCCTTTAAAAACAGGCACGACATGATCGGCTTGCCAGTCTAAACTCTTAACTCCACAGTTTCTGCAAAACCCTTTATCCCTTAAATAAACATTTTCTCTTATTACATCTGAATCACCTTTGATTATATAATAAGTATTTAGGGCGATTTTTCTGCAATTATCACTAAACCATTTGGTTTTTCTTCCTAACAAGACTTGACCGCACCCACAAGCACAGAGTTTGTCTTTTCTGGTTGGAAAAAGATTCTCAACCTTAATACCTTGTTGATAACGTTTGAAGTTGTCTAGCACTTTGCAAAAATAGTTATATATTTAAAGTTCTCAAATATATATAAATATACGTATTATTTATCATTTTGAGTATATATACGTATTATTTACAATGTTAAGAGATTTAAAACAGCTTTATGTTATCATACAAAACAACGAAGTTGTTCACTTCTCCACTAACCTATCCGCTTTTTGTAGAGAACTAAAAAAGAATAATTTTATTGTAGATCAGATCAAAAGTGACCAAACCATAAAAAGATATTTTGATAAGAATAAAAAACTTACATATCTCGGAACAGACGGTAAAATTTATATCTTGCAAAAGGTTTTATAAAGTAACACGCTTAAAATGAATGTACGCCTACCAAAAGACGAAGATATACACATCGCTAATACGAAAGACATAGCACGTATCATGCGTAAAATTCTTTTAAGACAAAACAAGTTACATCGTAAAAAAGAGTACTTGTGGGCTATTGGTTTAAGTACGGCTCATAACATAGAATACATCGAACTTTTAACTTTAGGAACGCTTAATAAAAACAGTGTTAAACCTATCGACGTTTTTAATTTTGCAGTAGCAAAGAAGTGCGAAAAGATTATCATTTGCCATAACCACCCGTCAGGAAATTTAACCCCAAGTAGGGATGATATAGCAATGACACAATTATTAACAGCGGGTGCTACTGTATTAGGAATTGAGTTACTAGATCACATTATTATAAGCGAAGATAAAGAGTACAAAAGCATAAAAAATAAATA
>CAKZKZ010000492.1 GCA_937124495.1 uncultured Dokdonia sp.
TAGTACCCTTACAAATACGTTAAAAGATGAGATTGAAAAAATGGGTGCAGAAATACTCCTTAACATCAATGTAAATAGTATTTCCAAATCTGAAGATGGTGGATATGAATTAGCACTTAGTAGAACGAAATCTAATGACAAAAACTATCCTTTTGAAAATAGTGATGTAACAATTCAAAGTTCTAAAGTAATACTAGCGATTGCTAGTAATGCTATGCAACGATTATTTGTAGACTCTCCTGTATTAAGACAAGCTGAAAACGCAAAACAAATTTGGGAAGATGTGCATTCTATAGTGAATATGCGTTTATTAAAAATAAACTTATACTTTGAAAAGCCTTGGTGGCGTGATGGAGACACAGGGCAACCTGAGATAGATTTTGGACCATCGTTTACCGATTTACCTATCAATGCTGTCTATCCATTTTATCCTGTAGATGGGCCATCAAATGGTAATCCTGCAGCACTCACTATTTATTGTGATTATAACAATACTAACTACTGGCAAGGTTTACAGAATGTAGGACCACTGTTTACTTCAGAACTTCAAGAAGAACACAGCGAGCCACCTCAAGTATTATTTGCTGCTTCACAAGCTGTCGTAAATGAAGCGATCAAACAGTTTAAGCAATTATTTAAAACACACGTTGTACCGGATCCTGTTATGACAAGTTACCGCAACTGGGATGGGGAAGATAATTTTGGGTATGCGTACCATCAATGGGGGCAAAATACAAATGATAGAGATGTCATTTCTAGAATGACGACACTCGTTCCTGATGAATATATCTACAGCTGTAATGAAGCATGGTCAGATATGCAAGGATGGGTGAATGGATCATTACGATCAACCGATTTGGTCTTAGCTGAGTTTGAGTTGGAAAAAATAACAGAGCTATATCATGGATGCCCAAATCCTGATCCTAATTGCAAATCATAAAAAGTAAGGCACACGAGATATCATTCTTAATTCAAAAAATTTAATAAATAAACACACCATATTATGTCAAATCCAATTCCTAACACGACCGACCCTTTAGTGACAACTCCTTCGACACCTGCCGTTGGACAACCAGTTAAAAACGGATTAGGTCAATTAATTCATTTAGTAGGTACCTGGAATAGTATTCCAGCAGGCACCTATAGTTGGAATACCATGCCGTTACCACAAGATAATGTACACGATAGTTTTATTCTTAAAAACTTCCCATACTTAGAAGAACTCAGTTTTGCTGAGATTCCTGGCACAGCTCCAAATCGTGGGAGTGGTTTTACCCAAGTAGCTAATACACTTTTTTATGAGCAAAGAGTCTATTTTTCTCCTTCAACAGGAGGAATGTTTCCTGTCCCAGAAGATGCTGAATATACCTTGGTACATGCTGAAAACGGCTCTTGGTTATTTTTAGATATAGATCGTCAATTTTCTGGAGCATTTCCTACAGATGGGTCATCACCAGTACCACTGCCAGATGGTACTACGACATTACCTGTACAAGATCCGAGTATGAATATTGTGAAACAAATGTCGGTGCCACACGGGAATTCCATTTTAGCAACAGGAACAGTAACTCCAGAAGCTGAATTTCCAGTAAATCCGCCACCTATTGTTTCTCCAGATAATCCAGGTACGCCTAAACTTTCTGCAATCCCAGGAGTCCCATCGATTCCACAACTGAATGCAGTACCTAACTTTGAAGGGAAGCCTTATGGTGCTCGTAAATATGGCCCTTCAGCAATTGTAAACGGTGTAGAAACCAACGCAAATATCAACACGAATATCAAATTGGTGAATTACCTAGAAGCAAATCCGCCAAAAAGCTATATTCATTTTAAAGTAGCAGCACCTGCACAAAAAATCACAAATATTTCATTTGAAACCAAACATGCTTTGGTCGATTCTTATGAAATGGAAATGTGGTTATTAAATCCTGGTACTCCAGATGCAGCCTTAATGTATTATCAAAACATCGGAATGTCAATGACCTTATCGTCATCTACGTCTACAGATTCTAAAGTGGTTACATTCCCACATCTTACAAGTAATGTGGTGGTGCCTGTAAAATCATAATACAAGTTAAATAAATCCCTCAAAAAAAGGAACCCTTGTATCTGTAATGGATACAGGGGTTTCTAATGTTTTTTTGTAGAGACACTATGTTTATTTCCCAGCAGAACACAAGAAACCTGAAGAAAACCATCTCAAGTCTTCTATTCTGTTTTTATTTGCTACATTAGGAATGTAAATCCCCTAGTTAAAGACATAAAAGACCAAAACCTATACACTGCCAGAACGAGAAACGAGTGTGCTCTTATGAAAAAAATAACCGTAATACAGGCAAAAAAAGATCAAATAGATTGGATCAATTCAAAATACGATGAAGTTGATTTTGCAAGATCTAATTATGAAAACGAGTATATTGTTATTGCTAAAGTAAATAATGAAAACGCTGGACTTGGTCGGTTAGTAAAAATTGATAATGATGCCATAGAACTCGGAGGAATCTATGCATTCCCAAATTTTAGAGGTATAGGTATTGCAGAAAACATAGTACGAAGTTTATGTGAACAAAATCCATTTGGTCCCTCTACAATATGGTGCTTACCTTTTGAAAACCTGTTGCGTTTCTACTCAAAATTTGGATTTAAAAATAGTGAAGATAAAGAGGTGCCTGAAAAAGTAGCTAAGAAACTGGAATGGTGTAATGCTGAAAATAAATACAAAAAGAAAGTAATCCTTCTTCATCAAACGAATTAAAAAAACGTATTAACAAACAAATGAACATTGTCCTATTTCTTAATAAAGATCTTGAAGCTAGTATAGCGTATAACCTGCTTAAGTCAGCGCTTTTACATCACAATGTACGTATCTATTATTCGGATACCGTTGGGAATCCAAACAGCAAACCTTCGGAGTTAGTACAACTAGAATATTATGAAAAAGGATTTTTATATAATGAACTAGCTTCGTTTATAAGCAAACATAAAATCAACACTTCTTTTGAGTTTTTTGATGATCATT
>CAKZKZ010000493.1 GCA_937124495.1 uncultured Dokdonia sp.
GAGCAGTTGTTTTCCCCACCTCACTTTACCAAACATATTATTATTGTTCTTTTGGATAATCACACAGTCCAACCCTATAGATAAACCTTGTAAGGTTGATTAACGAATATTAAAGAAAAAGCCCCAATGCATCTTAATCCAAAGCTTTTATATTGATTGAGTGATTTGTTTAGGAAGGTATTTACAAAGTTTGATTTGATGTTATCGTGGATATTGATATAATTAAATCAGGATTGTTACTTTCTTTATCAAAGTTCAATCTAAAAAAAGTCACTCGCCAAAGTGGCTTTTTTTACGTCTGTAATAAATCATAACCTATTAGTTTTTCTAATCAATACCCACAACCCAATTAAATCACCTTTGATTTTAGTGGGATTAGACCATTCCCATTTTTTACATCATTTTTATATCAAATAAACAACAACACCCCATTATTGATATTATTTTTATATTAAATGAATAGTGCCAACCCATTTTTAAGTGCTTTTTTAATTAAAATTTAATTTCAAACCCCATATGTGATGATTTTTTCTATTTTTTGGAGTCGTTTTTCCAGAAAACAGATAAAAATTGTCTTCTTTTGATGGTGTCATCCCATTTCTTGATGTTTTGGTGTTTTGGTAAATGGAACATTTACGGGTTGCAAGGGGTTTACCCTTTGCCAAGAGTAGGGAACAAGCGGAGCGATGTGGTGGATTGCGTAGCAATGCCCCTATCTTGCTATATCTCTATTTGTCTTAAATTGAATTAAGTATTTTATATGGTAAGTTTATTAAAACTACTATAGAGAATTATGTTAAAAAATTGGTTAGTAAAGACACAACAAAAAGAAACTATTTCTACACATATTAATTATTTAAAGAATGAAAATAGAGATAGTCATTTTTATACAAAGATTGATGTTCTCCTGGATAACTCAAAAAATATTATTGATGCTATCGAAGATAGAAAACAACACCGTAGAGATCATGGTTTGCGTGGTGGTGCTGTCAAAAATGAAGCCACTAGCATGATTATTTCGTTACCTAGAGACATAAAGCAACCAACCCCTAAAGAATGGTCACAAATGCTTAATATAGTGCTTACAGGCGTTTGTGAGACTATAAATAAAGATGTTGATAAGCAAAATAAAAAGGAATTAGAAAAAAGGAATGATTCCAATTATAAATCTAAAAAATCTATACAACCAAATATTACATTAAAAGAGCTTAAAGCCCACTGTGTAGCGGTTTTGCACGATGAATCATCCAGTAGTAATAAATCAAGTCATGTTCACTTAATCCTATCGAATATCATCAAGAATGAAGTCATAAAACCGATTTCTCAAATTGGTGTTACCTATTCGGCAAAAAACAGTTTTAACAAAGCTGTGAAGCGTGTTCTTGGTGTTGATCACATGGAATATACACCCAAAGAATCTAAATTTGATAAGACATTTAAAGATAAGCCCCTCTATGTAGTTAGAGAAGAAAAAGCCCGAAAAGCAGAAGAAAGAACAAAAAAAGCCAATGCTCTATATGATAAAATTAAAACCAATTATTCTGATTTATTGATAGCTGTTGATAATATCAAAAAAGATATTCCTGCATGGATAAAATCTATAAATATAAATTTATTTTTTGCACAAAAAAAATCAAGATCCATTGCTGAAAATCTTGATTTGATTACTGATAAGATGCCTAAAGAGACTGCTGCGCTTGAATCTGAGATTGATATTATAGAAAACAAACTAAACCCTCCTGAATCTGAAAAAGTGACTACTAAACGTCAACGTAGACGTAGAGTGACTAAACCAAAAAATTAACTACGAGCAACAAACCCCATAAACGAGTCCTTTAAATCAGAATATTTTACTTAGATCTTTTGACACAAACATAATTAACCAAATCACTTTTACTGGAACCTTCCACCAATCTCCCCCACTTAGGTTCTGCATATTGGTTATCTATCAAGTTATCCCAGTGGTTTTCTGTATAGCCTAATGCTCTAAATGTCATTTCCTCACAATTTATTTCAGTCATAGTGTAGGCGTTGTCATTGACACCTACCCTTTCATGTATGGTTATAAATGTGTTTTCTAGCCTTTCTATATAAGTTAAAAAGTATTTTCCTTTATCATAAGAGCTTCTAGTGATGTGCTCATAAATTGCATTGGTTTCATATTTTGATTTTGGAGCTTCTGGTTGTTCTTTGACTATAAACTCACTAAACACCCATTGAGATTTTTTATTTTCATACCATGTTATTCTAGCCCATTCCCCTTGAACTTCCTTTACATCAAGCTGCTGCCTGAAAATTTTCTTACTAATAACTTTAGACTTTTCGCTTGGCAACTCTCTGACATTTAATGTTTTAACATTTACAAAATAAGTACCTAAAACATCATTAGGTACAGTTACTACTGTTTTTTCGGATAAAGGTGATTCTTTGCAACCTAGCAAAGCAGTCAAAACCAACAAGAACAAAATACAACGATTCATAATACTTCTTCATTATTTTTTAATATTTACATTATACCGTTCTAGCAAGGAAATAATAATCTGGAACGTATTGTTTATTTTTCGAACTAATTTTGATACCCGAACATAATTATCTTGCTGTTCTTCTCTGTTCTTTTTTTAATTTTCTTTCATTTATTTTTTCAACTTCTGCCTTGTTGACAGTACCCCATATTTTCGTTGTTCTGACATAAAAACCGTTGTCGTTTCTACCTAGTACGTTTTTAAGCACCATAGCGTTTAAGTCTCTGCTAGCGTTGCCTTGGCTCATTTTACCTGTTCTTTCTTCACCCTCTATATGGTCTTTACTTTTCACTTTTACTTTTTTAGCAATCTCTTCTGACGTTAAAGAAATGGTTTTAGTATTTTCCTTTAATAACGTATAAAGTATTGATAATTGGCGAGTATTCAACTCAGCTTTTATAATTGCTTTCAATAAATCCATGTTTTCTGCATCTGATTTCATAATTTAAACCCCTTTCTGTTTGTTTTAATGATATTACTATTAATAAAAAATAAGTCAATATCATTTTTGATATTTATTATTATATCATTTTTGATATTACTATTATACATCTTACACGAACAATATCATTCTTGATATATTAGTTATATCATTTTTGATATTACTAACTATATCATATTTGATATTCTAAATTATATCGTTTTTGATATAGTTCGTTTTGTCTGTGCATGAAATTTAATATTGAATGGCTAACTACGCTATTTTTCACAGAATAGACGTTTTTATTTAATGATGATTTTTTTCAACATTATTTTATTTTTTGTTAGATTTGACGATTTTTCATTAAAAGTGGCTTTTTAGGTCAAATTTGCCATTTTTGCCATTTATTGTTGGAATCATCAATGATGTTTTTTAAAAGGCGAAAAAATTCGATTACTGATAGTTTGGAGTGTGTTTTGTAGAGTTGATGGGGATTTGACTCTATTTATTTAGAAATGATTATTTGAATTTAGATGTAAAAAAAGGAAAAAAGAAAAATATTGTTTAGTTGTTCTTGTTCTTATACTTGTAAAGGTAGAAGAAAGCCCAAGCCCATAAAGATCACGTTCTCTGCCTTTCCACTGCGTGTTCAAGACAGAGAACCCCTACCCAAATTAAATATCAAAAATGATATTTGCACAGGTACATAGAGTTCTCGATTTGTATTTATTGCGTCAAATACAGTCTGCCACTTACAAGCTAATGCTTGCCACCACTGCTGGCAGAATCCAGCTTTCAACAATAATAGTACGTTCCCATTTTAGATTAACGTGAGCAGTTGTTTTCCCCACCTCACGGACGTTTTAGATTAGAGTGAGCAGTTGTTTTCCCCACCTCACTTTACCAAACATATTATTATTATTCTTTTGGATAATCACACAGTTCAACCCTATAGATAAACCTTGTAAGGTTGATTAACGAATATTAAAGAAAAAGCCC
>CAKZKZ010000494.1 GCA_937124495.1 uncultured Dokdonia sp.
AGTCCAGATAGTAAATACATTGCTTATTCTCAAGAAGATTTAGACTTTACTAAAAATGCATTAATCAAATCTAACGCACGTCGTTTTGAAACGCAATTTGCTTTATTAGGTATGTTACAAGAAATGAGCGCATACGATTTAGATCCTAACTATATCGAAGGTGAAGAAACAACGGTACGCAATATGACTCTTGAGCAACACAAAGCACTTGCCAATAAATATCTTGACGAATCAAAAATGGCATACCTAGTCGTAGGAGATGCGGCAACACAATATGCACAATTTGAAAAAATGGGCTTTGATGAAGTAAAATTACTGGACAAAGACGGTAATGAAACAGAACTTAAACCTGTAAAACAATAACCACTTTTTAAGTGATCATAAAAAAGGGACATCGAGAGATGTCCCTTTTTTTATTTCCGCCCTTCGACGATTGCTCAGGATAAACTCCATCGGGAATCTCATTTTAAGTATTCTAAACATAATCATCAAATTAATAAACTCTTGTATTCAAAAAATCTTTCTTTTCTTTTCTTTTTTTCATTGCCAAAAAAAGAAACAAAAAAGGCTAGGCTGGCGAAACCTTGTCTAAATTTATTGTTCAATTCCTGAATTTCCCAAACTCGCTACGCTCAGACAGTGTGAAATTCTACGGAATCTTCACTTCAAATTTTACGACAACCTTTCGAAGACCGGAATAATAAAAGAAAACCAATTGTAACACAACCACGCTAAAGGGAGCGAAAAATTAAGTAATACTAATAAGCAGAGAATGTGCCCACCCTTTAGGGATGGGGAAAAGGCATATTCGGCTAAGAAGAATGAAAAACATATTTTAAGTACCTTAGTCCTTGATCACAAAACCAACACCCGCTGAAACTTTTAGAACACATCAAAAAATATCCTGTCCTTACCATTTCTATCGGTATACTCCTACTCTTTGCAGGTTTTGTATTTATAGATACTGCTGGTTTTTATACTAGTATTGAACAGGCTTCTTTATGGGTACGCACCTGGTTTGGACGTTTCTATCTCTATCTAGGACTATGCTGTGTCCTCTTTATGTTGGTTTTGGCATTATCCCCTTTCGGGAAACAAAAGCTAGGCAGCCCAGATGATGTTCCTGAATTTTCTCGTTGGGCATGGATCGCCATGCTTTACAGCGCTGGCATGGGTGCAGGGATTCTCTTACGAGCTGTACAAGAGCCCGTATTTATGCAACAGAATCCGCCGATACAAACGGGAGCTTCAGTCGAGATCATTGCCTTAGAATACACCTTTTACCAATGGGGATTCACCGCTTGGGCATTCTACGGACTCTTCGCTTTGATTATTGGCTATTACCTATTCACCAAAAAACGTTCGGCGTTGATCAGTGCGTCGATTCAAAGTCTGACTAAACATAAAGCCGTTACCCACAGTATTGATATTCTTGCTACCGTCACCACAGTATTTGGACTTGTGGGCGCGGTGGGATTAGGAACCACACAAATCAATGGCGGACTCAATCACATTACTCAGGGAAATTTTGGACTGTGGACGACCATAGGGATTACAGTGTGCATCGCTATTCTCGCCTTTCTCTCGGTATGGAAAGGCATGCACAAAGGCATTAAACGCATCTCTACACTTAATATATGGATTACGCTTGCCATTCTAATCTATGTGTTTGTACAAAGCGATATGGTGGCGGTGTTGTCCGCTTTCGCGAAAGCAGTGACTCACTACATCAAAGATTTTATACCACTCAGTCTTGCGTTGGGCGATTACAACCCTGGTGAAGCCTTCTTAACCGACTGGACGTATTATTACTGGGCATTTTGGTTGGCTTGGGCACCCTTTACAGGCATCTTCATTGCCCGGATCTCCCGCGGACGTACCATTAGAGAATTGTTACTTGGTGTCTTGATCATTCCGGCAATGGGGACATTTTTTTGGTTTAGTGTTTTTGGCAATAGTGCCTTTACCCTCATCGAAAACTGGGGAAGCTATACCAACGAATTTGGTAATGTATTCTCTTCTATCTTTGTCTTTTTTGAAAGCTATCCCCTAGCAAGTGTACTCAATATCGTAACGATTATGTTGTTGGTAAGTTTTCTCGTCACTTCAGTCGACTCCGCCGTTTTCGTACTCAGTATGTTCACTGATCAAGGCAACCCAACCCCCAAACGCAGACATCGTCTCATTTGGTCTGTCGGTATTGCCCTCTTTGCTATCGCCATGATTGTACTCGGCAATGCCCGCCCAGAAGTGAATGTACTCCAAGCCCTCCAAAAATTATTAATTATTACCTCCCTCCCATTTGCCTTGTTTATGGTGGTGATGGTTGGAGTGTTTTTGTGGGATGTGAGGAAAAGAAGATAGATGTATTCTTTCTTTTGTGTATATTTTTTCCAATCCTTAAGGAAGACGAAGCAGTTATGTGAAAATTTTCTCAAATTGTTTAGACTTGAGTTATGGAAAGCCGTAAAAGAACACGAGTAGAAACTACTATATTTAATCAATTACAAGTACTTACAAACGACCACAAACATTTACAACGGGTATATATATCTAATTCACACATTAAAAAAAACACTGCTTACTAGATAGTTAGTATTATTAGTGATATTTTAGTTAACTATATATACTTGTTGTAATGCATTGCCGAAAAATTGAATAATGAGAATAATATATTGCGATAGTGTATTTGATAGTAAAATAATCGAGCCTGATTATGAAGAAGAAAAGAAATCTGCTGTTAATGCTGAATTTGGCTTCTCATTAATCAGTTTTGAAGAATTAACAGATGGAAATATTACAATGGCTTTGAGGTTTGTAAAAGAATCTGAAAACAAAGAATTCGGAATATATCGAGGATGGATGCTTACTCCATCCCAATACCGAAATCTTTATGACGGACTTTTAAAAAAGAACATTGAGCTAATAAACTCTCCTACTGAATATCAGCATTGCCATTATTTACCAGATTCTTATGACAAAATAAAATCTAAAACACCAAAATCAAACTGGACAACAGAATTGACTAATGATAGTGTTCGTGAATTGACAAGCAGTTTTGGAGAAAGCCCAATAATAGTAAAAGACTTTGTGAAATCTGAAAAACATAATTGGGATGACGCTTGCTATATTCCAAACGCATCCGATTCGGAGAAAGTAAAATCTGTGGTAGATAAGTTCATTGAGTTAAGAGGAACTTCATTAAACGAAGGATTAGTATTTAGGAAGTTCGAAGAACTCGAATTTCTAACTGAACACTCAAAAAGTGGAATGCCTCTGACTAAAGAATTTAGAATATTTTTTGCGAATAAGAAAATAGTAAAAGTATTTGACTATTGGGATGAAGGAAAATACGGAAATACGAAACCTGAACTTGATGATTTTATCGAAATAGCACAAGATATTAACAGCAAATTCTTTACAATGGATGTTGCTAAAAAGAAAAATGGAGATTGGATTATTATGGAACTCGGAGACGGACAAGTCGCTGGATTACCCGATAATGCAGATAGAAACGAATTTTACAACAACCTGAAAGAAAACACACTACAACAATTTGTATAATGCATATGCACCCTGCGAGATGCAAACGCACCATACAAGAGACGTTGTACAGCATTAAGAAATAAAAATCAAATCTGAATGAACAGAGCCTACTATAAAAATTCAATAATTGACTTCATAGCCGAGGACAAGAATTCTATATTAGGCCAATTAAGTTTAAATCATTCAAATCGGTCACTTGAAGATCTACAGAAGAATGCATGGGTAAAGCAAATTGAAATTCCTAAGGATCAACTACATGGAATTGCAGGTCAAGTCTATTTCGAATTTGCAATCCCAAGAATGGGTAAAAGGGTTGACAACATTGTAGTGACCAAGGATTCAATATTTGTTATTGAATTTAAAGTTGGAGATGGAGGGTACGAAAAACATGCCCAAG
>CAKZKZ010000495.1 GCA_937124495.1 uncultured Dokdonia sp.
GCTTACTTAAAAACATTTAATGATATGTATTCATTAAAAATAGATACCATTAAGTATGATCCTGATTTTATTATAGCCAAGAGTAAAAAAGGTGATTTAGGTTTTGAAACGTACATTAATACTAAAGGCTTAATAGATGGCAAACACATATTAAAAGTGAACCGTTTAAGAATCAGAAAAGGGGATACAACAAATTGGAATATACATAAAATTCCTTTTTGGTACTATGAAGACTAATGCGTCACTGCTTTATTAAAACAGTATTTTTCTAATAGAATAACTTAAAAAGTACCGCTCCTCACTCCCTAGAAATCACCGGCACGGGCGCCTTAAAGAATAAGAAGAGCTACGAACTTAGTGATGCACAGTTAAAGGGTATTCATAGATTTGCGAATTCTCATCGCTTATATCTCACTCAGTTGAAATAACTAATTATAATCCTTCTTTTCCTATTCTTTTTTTGCTTTCGCGAAAGCGTACTTATATTTGTATCATCATGCTTCCTTCTGAATGAAGTTACCTAAATATAGTATACATGAATCCTTCAAGACATTGTTCTTTATGCGAAAATCGAATTACGAGTTTTGAAAAAGAAATGACTTGTAAACTCACCAAAAGAAAACCTGAGTTTATACATACATGTCCTGACATTCAACTGGGTAAAAAGTTTCAAGAAAAACTAGAGCGTGCTATTCTAGAGCTAGAAAACATACGCATATATAAAAGATCGACGTATTTGAGTTTTTTCTTTCTTATAATTATTGGATTATTTGCAATTATCAAAAGTGGAAATTTACCCGAATGGACGTATCATTCAAGACACACATGGGAAACAGAACTAATAGTAATTGGTTTAGGAATGTCAACATTAACGGCTGCTACCTAAAAATTAAGCAAATTTAGGAGAAAAGTTAAAAACGCACAGCACACTAAAAATAAAATAGATCTTGTATTAGATACCTACGGAATTAATTATACCTACCACATTGATGTGAAAGAAGAGGTTCACGGAACTCAATACCTAGACCTTACCTTAGAATTTAAAAATTGGACAAAAAAATCTACCATCACCTCATTTGTGATAGATTCAAAAAACAACATACACACCTAAGAAAATCAACTTGTTTGCTATATTTGCAGGAATGAAAATACTTTGTTTATTATCATCCATATATGTTTTTTGTCTCTCAACAGTACCTTGCTGTTCGGGTGATGATTGCGATGATGAAATAAAAACAGAGCATACAGAGGATCATTCACATGACCATACTGACAATGACTTCGATACTTGTTCGCCATTTTTAACGTGTGGAGCTTGTTCAGGGTTTGTTTTTTCAAAATCTGGGTTTGCCTTTACGGAAGTTTACTTTCATGTTGACAAACTTATTACCGTCTATACACCACAATTTACTGATGATTTTTACGCCAATATCTGGCAACCTCCCAAAATAAGTTAATGACAGAAAATAGCTTAACGACTTTCAGCTAGCTATATTTCACATAGTCAATTCTACTATTCATATTATTAACTTTAAAATCATTAGACAAATGAAACATTTCATATTGCCTCTATTGGCAATGCTATATACATCATTAACTTTTGGACAAAATACATTCAAGGCCACTGTTAAAGATAAAGAGAGTAAAGAAACACTTATGGGCGTTACCGCATATGTACAAGGTACAAGCAACGGCTCTAGTACAGACGAAAACGGTTATATAGAAATCATTAATATTCCAAACGGAACTCAAGCCATTATTTTCACATATATCGG
The DNA here is from genome assembly GCA_937124495.1 of uncultured Dokdonia sp. Taxonomy (GTDB): domain Bacteria; phylum Bacteroidota; class Bacteroidia; order Flavobacteriales; family Flavobacteriaceae; genus Dokdonia. The sequence goes on from CAKZKZ010000495.1 coordinate 1,776, forward strand.
GTATGAAGAGAACAAAATAACATTCAGCTTTCCATTAGAAAAAACCGATCCTGTTGAAATATTACTTTCAAAAAGTGAAGGAGAAGAATTGGAAGAAATAATCATTGCTTCTACCCGCTCCAAAAGAACTATTTCCAACATACCAACACGAGTAGAAGTTATTTCGGGAGAAGAACTAGAGGAAAAAGGAAATATGAAGCCAGGCGACATCCGTATGATGCTTAACGAAAGTACGGGTATACAGACCCAACAAACTTCGGCTACCTCTTACAATTCGAGCATCCGTATTCAAGGACTAGATGGAAAATATACTCAAATATTAAGGGATGGTTTTCCATTGTACGCAGGATTTTCAGGTGGTTTAAGTTTAATGCAAATTGCTCCATTAGACTTAAAACAAGTCGAAGTGATTAAAGGCGCCTCATCAACATTATATGGCGGTGGTGCTATTGCAGGTTTGGTCAATCTTGTTTCAAAAACCCCTAAGGAAGAAAGGGAGTTGAGTTTTATGCTTAATGGTACATCTGCATTAGGTCTGGATGTCAGTGGATTCTACTCACAAAAATTCAATAAAGTTGGTACGACTGTTTTTGCTTCATATAATTTAGGCACGCCTTACGATCCTGCAGATATCGGACTTACGGCTATTCCTAAATTTACGCGATACACCCTAAATCCGAGATTGTTTGTAGATGTCGATGATAAAACTTCCCTCAACATTGGTTTTAATAGCACCGTGGAAGATCGTATAGGTGGTGATATCGAATTTATTAAAGGTGACAGTGATATAACCAATGTGTTTTTTGAAAAAAATAACACTACTCGTTTCAGTACCCAATTGGGGTTGGATCATCAACTCAACGCCAAATCAAAACTATCACTAAAAAATAGTGTCAGTTTTTATGACCGAAGTATTGAAATTCCTGATTTTAAATTCTCAGGTGCCCAACTATCTTCATTCAGTGAGGCAAACTACACACATAATAATACAACATCTGAATGGGTGATTGGCGCCAATCTTTGGACCGATAAGTTTACCCAAGACACATCAAATACTTCTGAAGTTGTAGATTACAATCACATCACTACAGGTGTCTTTGTACAAAACACTTGGGATGTAACTGAAAAATTCGTTCTAGAAACTGGCTTGAGAACGGACTATCAAAACGAGTATGGTTTTTTTGCATTGCCTAGAATTTCTGCATTATTAAAAGTGAATCCAAAACTATCAATGCGACTTGGCGGTGGTTTGGGATACAAAACGCCCACTGTTTTTACAGAAGATGCTGAACGTATACAATTTAGAAATGTACTTCCTATTGATGTTTCCAATACAGAAGCTGAACAGAGTATTGGTGGTAATTTTGATATCAACTATAAGATACCGCTATCTGACCAGCTATTTTTCAGCATAAACACCTTATTCTTTTACACACAAATAGAAGATCCCCTAGTTCTTGTTCCGTTAAGCAACAGTCTTTATGAGTTTCAACAGCCAAATGGCTTTATTGACACAAAAGGTATTGAAACGAACATAAAATTAGCGTATGACGATTTTGCCCTTTTTATTGGCTATACATTAGCAGATGTCAATGAAAACATCAACGGAACAGAGAGCACCTTTCCTTTGGTTTCAACACACCGATTGAATAATGTCCTTATGTATGAAGTGGAAGGGAAATTGAAAATGGGCTTAGAAGCATATTATTTTAGCCCTCAAGAATTGAATGATGGGACAACGGGGAGGCAATATTGGCTTTTTGGATTTATGGTAGAGAAGCTTTGGGATAATTTTTCCATTTTTATCAACTTTGAGAACTTTGGCGATACTCGGCAAACCAAGTTTGACAGTATCTTTACAGGCTCGGTCGCTAATCCTTCATTCAGGGATATTTATGCCCCTGTTGATGGTTTTGTTGTGAATGGAGGCCTGAAGATAAAGCTATAATTTCATATATTAAAGATTCAATATAAAATTGATATCGTCTAAAGAAATTGAACATCTAATAAGGGTATGCTTACATAGTGGCAAGTGTAGAATGGCTAAGTGCGCTTTCGCGAAATGGTATGCTGAACTTGTCGAAGTAGCATACCCTTATAAAAAGAACTGATTTATAACAAACGCTAAACTTAATATGATGTGTCCCCTTTGCAGCTCGCCATTGATCACCCAAAAAGATGCACATTTTTATAACTGTGACACCTGTAAAGCGATTGTGAAAAATTCAGACTACTACCTCACTGCTGCTGAAGAAAAAGCACATTATGAACTTCACAATAATGACGTAGAGGATGTTCGATATCAAAACTTCACTATGCCCATTACACAGTATGTACTAGATACTTTCTTGCCTACCCATAAAGGTTTAGATTTTGGAAGTGGTACAGGTCCGGTTATTTCAAGCATGTTAGCAAAAGAAAACTATAATATTGTCCCATACGATCCCTTCTTTGCACCTGATCAAAGTGTATTGAATACCGCGTATGACTATATAGTTAGCTGTGAAGTTTTTGAGCATTTTAACAATCCAAAACTAGAAATTGATCGGCTTACGTCCTTATTACAACCAAATGGAATGCTGCTTATCATGACCTTATTGTATCATGATACAATTGATTTTAAGACCTGGCATTATCGAAACGATCCTACACATATCTTTATCTATCGAGCAGAAACCATCGACTATATTGCAAAAGAAAAGAACCTTGATATCCTTGAACTCACCAACAGATTCATCGTTTTAAGAAAGAGAGATTAAAAAACATGAAAATTATTTTAATACTCTTTGCTTATTAATGAGAACGCTTTCGCGAAAGCGGAATTCTCCCTTCTCAAATTTCATATTCAGTTTGTATTTATTACATTAGGTACATAAAATTAATTATAGTCATATTTCTGGACTAGACATTTTAGAAAATGAAAGTATCTATAATAAGCATATTGATCATCGGAATTGCAGTCTTAATTGCAACAAAAAAGCAAGACAATCCATCGAATGAATTTATAAACTCTAAAAAGAATCAAAAAATTACCGCTAAGGAGTTTGTACATACAATAGATTCTTTGGGCTATTTTAAATACACAGATGTAAAAAATTTGAAAAGCTTAAAGCAAAATCACTTGGAAAGTTTTAGCGCTGGCGGATCTTGGGGTGGAATTTGGGATGATGAAACCAATACACCACTAGATTACCGATATTATATCTGTGATGGAGAGTATGTTTATGAGCAAGGCGGATTTACTGGAATGTTAGATGAAATGAAATCAACATTTGAAAAAATTGGATATAAAATAAGAATTGATGATCATTTTGAAGAGTGGGATCACCAAAAGGAGTGGCTCAATCATAGCATTACAATAAATGGTAATAAATATGTTATTTTCAAGAACTTTAAAGGATATGGTTGGGGTGAAGCTGTTCAAAGATTGGCAGAAATATTAAATTCCGAATTCGAAAAGCAGAATATTAAAGAACGAATTTATCTAATACATGGCGGAAATGATGGTTCTTTACTATTCTTAGATGAGGATTTGTATAATTATTTCTATAAAGTATTTACGGCCCCTCAATGGAAACCACTAGAAGTAAAAGAATGGATACAAGTAATGGGGGTTACATCCATGAAATTAGATTAGAAAACTACCGATAACAATTGTACCCGTTACTTAGTTCTATCATTAAAAAAAGCAAGCATATATAAGTTATTTTGAACGCGTTTCTCTTTCACTAGTGAGTATTTTGAATCTAGCTAAGTACGCATTCGCAAACCTACCACACTCGAAGACAGGAGCAAAATCACTTACTCATAAAAACTTCTCAAATTTCATATTCGACTTGTATTTATTATATTAGAGTATTAAAACACCTAATTACGCTTATATAAATACCTTAGATATCATGATAAAAAAACTACTATTATTTATTTTTGGCTTTATAGCATGTCATGCGTTTTCTCAAGATGAAGATTGCGACTTTTCTGACGGCAATTATTATTTACAAGTGTTAATAGTCACAGATGAAATCCCTAGTGTTGATTATGACAAAGATGATTTTATTGCACATTTAGAAACTAATAGCTCTATTTCTGAGGCTGACTCACAATTTCTAAATGAACATCTTGTAGATGTTTACAGACAATACCCTAATAGCACTGGAGATCCAGGTCAAAAATATGTGTATGTTGTTTCAGATGATGAGACCGTTGAGACCTTATTCAATACATATACAGAATCGGTAAATGCTATTTATCTCTATTGCGATTGTGAATTTGAAGATGGATATTCTTACTATTATGCTAGGCTTATTACTGATGACCTTCCGGGAGATGATTTTAATAAAACTGATTTTATCAATCACATAATCTCAAATAGCACTCCTTCTACTAGTCAATTGGATTTCCTAAACGATAGGATAGTAGAAGTTGTGAATGCATTTCCTTCAGCACAATCAGAAAGCTTACAAAAAACGGTAAAGGTTATTTCAGATTATGACATATTCGTTCCCTTTTTATATGATTTTCCGTCGTCGTTTAGTCTAGTTGAGTTGATCTGTGATAATGCAACACTATCAACTAATGAAAGCACCAACACTATCAATGATATTACTATATTCCCAAATCCTGTTGTTAGAAACTCGACCATACATATTGACAATCAATTTGTAGAAGAATTATTTATATATGATGTCACTGGAAAACTTTTGGACACAAGAGTCGTGAAAGGACTAAGTACGATTGCCATGAATGCGTTTGATCTAAAGTCTGGTGTGTATTTTTTAAAATTTACATCTAAAGAGGGGCACATCACAAAAAAAGTAATCGTTAAGTAACTTAGCAATTCGATGAAAAATAAGAAACAACTATTTCTAAAATTCCCAGAGTACTATTTGATTGTATTAACCATGCTAGGTGGCTATACGCCTCCATTTTCTATAAACCCTGTTTTTGTGGGTATCCTAGCCATATTGATTATTCAAATAATCTTTAAAAACAAGATTATAGGAACTGTATTAGGTGTTCTTTTTTTAGTAATAAACCTATATATGCTAGGCGCATTAATTTCAGAGTTTAATGAATTCACAGCTTTTAATGCAGATGCAAAACAATTATTAGTTGTTGGGCTCACACTTTGGAGTTTAAATATGCTGGCCTCATGTACTATGATTTACAAATATAGTATCATGAATCTGAAAAGGAATCCTCAAGTAGCCTATACAGGAAAGATATCATAGCTAAAGGGGTTCTGAATATAATTGGCATCTATTAAATCAAACTAAGTACGCTTTCGCGAAAGCGGAATCAGACGTAACTACATTTTTATAATAGAAAATACTGCTGTTCTTCTTTAGTCATGAGTCTACAACTATCTTTTTTTCCTAATAATAGATGCCTTCGTTTTGCGATACGATCGTAACACCAATCTGCCAATTTCCGTGGAATAATTCGTTTTAAAAGAGCAAAATACTTCCAAGGACGATCTAATTCTTTTGCAATATAAAAGAAGGCATCTGCTTTTTGATATATCTTACCATTTGAATAAAAATAGATCGTATTCAAATCGGTAGGGAGGCCTTTTTTTTCTAATAATGCGCTTCCTAATGTGGACTGTTGAGATGTAAAATAAAGGGTTCTATTGGTGTTGTGATCAAACAAGAAATTGACGGTACTATCACAAAAAGAACAATCTCCATCAAACATCACTATTTTTTCAGCATATATGGACATGGTCTACTTGATTTTTTAATTGGTCGGCAAAAAGAGGGTCTTTTAACATGTTTAAATTAAAATCATTACTAGCAAACTCAACAGCTTGTTTTTGGTCAATCGAAAGGTTATTCAAAAAATAGACTAATTGGTATTCATTGCCGGAAGAATCTCTTGTATATAAAGCTACATTAAACACCTTTGGGGTGTATCCTAATTTCATTCCACCCGTAAAACCTTTATAGGTTTTTAACGTGCTATACCAATCCATGACTTCTTGTACTTCTCTATGATCTTTATGTAAGTCTTGTATTTTTTGCACTATTTTTCCATACGTATGTACAGAGGCATGAGGTAACAAATCACTCCAGCGACATTGCCTATTATAATCAAAATCGTTCAACAAGTTAAGATCTAGATCTTTTATTCTTTTCCCTTTGAGCATCTCTTCATAACACTCATTAGCGACTTTTCCCAATGAAGAAGGGGTATGATTTATTGTTGCATCTTTAAGCGATACTAACACCGAGGTACTTATAGGTACAACAGGATCATGATCGCCTATATGATGTGCAACCAGTTGTTTATTTACAGTATCGATACCCAAAGTAGCTAAAAGATAATCTGTATTGGCATTACAACTATATTGAAGCATTCCTTTGACGACTTCGTTTAAAGCCACACACTCCTTCTTGATTTTCTTTTCTTTGTCTATAGCCTTATACCATTTTAAAAAAGCAGGATCAATCCAATGAATCCAACATTTTTTTAATTGACTAAAATGCACTTGATCATTCGGGTGTATCGTTCCTTTTTTACATTGGTCAACGTATGCTAATAAAATAATAAGCTTATAAATACTTGCCAATGGACGTTTGTTGTGTTCATTGATGCTCACCATCGTCTCTCCATTTTTTATAAAGAGGAGCGAACAGTCTTCAGAATGCGCTATAATATGTGCTGCAATGCAATTATTCATAGATTAAAATATCCAATATCCAGAGAGTTGCATACAGCAATAAATGATAGCACCATAAGTAGCTAAAAATGCCCATAAAAAGGAATTAAGTCCCATGACTAAGGCATTCATTAAATGGAATCCTAATCCCCATCCAAGAAATACAATCATGCCCGGATATCCCGTCACTAATACCAAAGGAAACATGACTTCTATGGCAACAGTAGACCATGTTAAAAACGTAATGGCTTGTTGTTTGTTCTGTAAACATCCTGCAATGGGTTTACTCCCGTACGTTGACGTATTAAAAATCATGTAAACTGCGGTGGGATTTTTTGTCCACTTATCCCCTTTTGCTTTAAAAAACCCTGCTGTAAAATAAGAAAGTAATGATTGCAATGCGATGAACCAAACACCTGCTTGTGCAACAATAAGGTTCTCAGGGTTAATATGATACAAAAAGAGTACAATAATCACAATGCTGGACATTTGATCTGATCCATCTTGTCCAAAAGGACTACGGTAGTTGATCAGGAGTGATGTTAAGACAAGGGCAAGAAAAAGTGGTGCTTGGGAGAATCCCCAAATACCAGGTACGACTAATAATAAAATAATGAGTAATCTCAATAGGATAACTCCTATAAAATTAGGGTATTTTAATAAAAAATTAGCTAGTCTATGTAGCATGTTCTTTTGAGAAAAATAACCACGTGTTGCTATCACTTTCCAACTATACAAACGGTCGTCTTGAAAACTTTTCCAATTGTACAATAGTTCTATCGTAGAGATCGATATACCCACCAGTACAAAGTACTTCATACAGGTATAAATAAACTCAATGTTTAAAAAATTTTCCATGGTGCTTATATTTTATGAAATTCGGATCTAAATAACATTTTCGGCCCTTTATCTGGGAAATGACCGTACGATTCCATGATCATGAACTGAGTTGCTTTTCTTCCTTCAGCTTTTCTTGGTAATGAAGAAATAAAGTTCATCAAAGCAATGTAACAGATAGAGGTTTTGTACTGACTAGGCTCTAAATCATTTGAAGATCGTATTAATGTTTGAACAGCATCTGACAAGGCTTTTTTACTTCGTTTCTTAGGATTCCATACGGCTCCTAATAAGGTTCTCTTACTGGCAATGGAGAATTCTCTCCAACGCCCGCATTCATCTTCTTGGTCTTTATCTCTGTATAATAAGTGATAATCAGTAACGCCAGGGTTAGGAGCAAAGAATGACCATCGTGGGAGTAGGGAAAAATAATCCATACGCCTAAAGAAGTTCTCTAGGCGCAGGATATTAAATTGGCAAATAGTGCTAGCTAATAACCAAAACCCCAGGCATCCAACAATAAGGTATGTAAAGATATCTGATAGGTTCATAGTATATTATTTTAGCATTCTATTAGCACTGATCAAACTGCTTCTCAAATCAATAAGCTCATCAATAGAGCATTCATGATTTACACTTTTTAAAAGCTCAACCTGTTGTTTTGAAAAAACACCATCAATAACAACTCCTCCAGCAGCAGCTTCAACAGTTACTTCGGCTACTTCTGGAGTTTCTGGAGTTACTGCCTTAGCAGCACCAACTGTTACATGCCCTACTTCTTTAGCAGCATGACCTATGTCATGAATAGCATCATCCAAAAAACTACTTGCTTCCATAAAATTATGGCGCACATCGGTTTCACTGGCTGGAGATTGCTCCATAGCGGCTTGTTCGATCAATGAAAATTCATCAAAATTTTCCATAAAAATTTAATTTAAAAGGTTAATAAAATGATATACTGATCAGTATCCTATAAAGATGTTTGATTCCATCTAAAAATTTAAAGGTAGAAGTAACGGTATTTCAAAACCGTTGAAAATACGGGGTGCTTTTACGTGATATCCATAATCAAAATATAGATTTCTACAGATATTACATGAAAGTATCTCATAGATATATAACCTATTATTAACCCGTCGTGCATTATGGTTAGATTTCTTCATTTTTTCCCCGCCCTAAAGAGTGAATGTCAGAAATCTTTATTCCATCCTTTAGGATTTGAGGAAAAGAATGAAGATTAGATGTTAAAATAACAGACGTTTTGACAAAATACACAACGGATTATTATCATTGCTTTCTAGTAACTTTCAATAAACTACTTCTCAAGTCGATAAGCTCATCGATAGAACATTCTTTATCTACACTCTTTAAAAGCGCAGCGTGTTGTTTTGTAAAAACAGTATCCACAATGACACCGCCAGCAACGGCATCTACTAAATCTGCTGCACCTTCGGCAACTGCTGCTACATTCTCACCAACAGTTACAACGTCATTAGCAGCATCTTCTACTGCATAGACAACATGATCTCCTATATTCTCAGCAATATCACCTACTCCATCTACGATATCATCTAGAAAACTACTCGCGCCTACAAAATTATGATGTACACTGGTTTCACTGGCTGGAGATTGCTCTGTAGCTGCTTGTTCAATAGACGAAAATTCATCAATTCTTTCCATACATAATGTGTTTTAAAAAATTACTATTATAATGAGTTACTAATTCGATATCAGCAATTAGTAAATCTCCCTTGATATCATCAGAGAATTGCAGGTAATAACCATCGATTTAAAGAACAGGGATAAGTACGGGGAGATTTCTCATACAAAAAATGAACGCTTTAAGTAATATTCTCTTCGTTCCTTATGGAAGAATTATGTACATTTAGAATATGAGATTTTATAAAATCATTCTTTCCCTATGCTTGTTGATACTGTGTATCAGCATCACTTCTTTTAGCATCCTGACCTCTCAAAAAAACACGTCTAACATACTAAGTTATGAAGTCAACGTAGCGATGCAACAATTAGATTTTTACTGGAAAGATGAGAAAGACAACAACTATGGGAGTCTTAAAAATTTAAAAGAAAATCTTGAAAAAGAAGGCAAAGAGCTTGTTTTTGCGATGAATGGCGGCATGTATCAGAAAAATGGTTCCCCACAAGGATTGTATATAGAAAACGGAATCACAAAATCCCCAATCAACACACAAAAAGGAGATCATACTAATTTTTTCTTGCACCCTAATGGTGTTTTTTATATCACCAAAGACAACAAAGCTACAATTTGCACGACTCCGGACTTTAATGCCAGTCCAGATATTAAATACGCGACACAATCTGGACCTATGCTACTTATAGATGGGAAGATCCATCCTAAATTTAATGAAGGTTCTCCTAATCTTCATATTAGAAATGCAGTTGGGATACTCCCTAATGGCAACCTCCTATTTGCCATGTCTAAGGAGCGTATCAACTTTTATGACCTTGCCTGTTTCTTTAAAGACAAAGGCTGTAAAAATGCCTTATACTTAGATGGATTTGTCTCTCGCACCTACCTACCTTCTCGATACTGGGAACAATTAGATGGGAATTTTGGGATCATTATTGGAGAGAGTAGAAATAGGAAGTAATCGTTCCCGTTAGATGTCTTAGAATGTGGCGATTCATTTTCTCATCTTTTTTTCCACTTTCGCGAAATAAATTTCAACAACTTTTTAAATTGGATTACGGGAAACCGTAAAGAGAAACTATTCAGGCAGTTTAACTTGCAAAATTAAGAACAAGCTTTAATAGCCGTATATATCTATTATAACATTACTTCTATTTCTAATGAAAATCAATAAAATTGAGAAGGTTATATTTTTAATTGGTAATTATATACGGTTGTTCTCAGCAAGTAAAAAAATAAAACATGAATAATTTAGATTTACTATCCCATGCAATTAGAGAAAAAAAGAAAATTTCATTTGAGTACAATAAGCCCGGAAAAACTTCAGGCCAAAGAATTGGAAATCCTTATGCTATATTTATTTTAACCGCTAAATCAGGCGTTCAAAGTACAAAGGTGCATCTTGTTCAAACAGCAGGGGTTTCAGACAGTAAGGATGTTAGCCCATTTCCTGATTTTAGAATGTTCAATATCCAAGAGCTTTCGAATATTGAGGTATTAGATGAAACTTTCGAACCCACAAGTAAAAAATACAATCCAAGCTGGGAAGGCTACAAGGATGTGATTTCTAAGGTATAATGAGTGTTCCATATCATAGGGAATTGTTTAATAGTGGTAAGGTTCGACTGTTTGTAAATCTGTCAAACATAAAAAACGATGTTGCTGATGAGACAATGACTTTACATTTCTATGCAACAGATAATAATGGAATTCCAATTTTTACGGAGACTTTACAAATTGATCAAATCCGAGATTTATATAGACATTTAAATGCAATTTCTGTAATTAAAGACGAAACAAGTCAATCGGCAAAATTTATCGAGACATCTGATGAAATTAGTCTCATACTTGAGCAATTAAAGGAAAGTGATTTGCAAACAATTCTAAGTCTCTTGGAAAAGTTTGAATCGCAAGAAAAAATAAGAGGTCTTCTCGAGTCTTTATCAAATTTGGAAATAGAAAACTTGCATGGCGCATATCATCATAAACTTATTTCAACTGAAGTACAAAATCTTGAAAAGTTATTAGCCTTAGAAATTGAAGGGAGTATAACAAAAACAATTGGAAAACATGAAGAACTCTTAAAATACTCAGCAGGGCAACCAGAGAAGATATTCCAAAATTGGATTGAATCTAATCTTTGGGTTTTTGGAATTGAGTACGTTAAGAAACACGATGCAAGAAAGATTGCATTATTTAGTGAAGGTGATATACTAATGGAATCTGTTGATGGATACTTGGACTTAATTGAACTGAAACGTCCGATTCATTCCATCTTAAAGTATGATGATAGTCATAATTGCTATTATCCACATCCTAATCTATCTAAAGTTATTGGTCAATCTTTATTTTATCTACAAAAGCTTTCTGAATATAAGTTGAATCTTGAAAGTGAATATGATTTAAAAATAATTATGCCTAGAATAAAAATTATTGTTGGAAGAAATTTTGATTTCAAAGAAGACCAAAAAGATTGTTTAAGAATGTTAAATTCTAACTTAAAATCAATTCAGATAATAACTTATGATGACTTAATTGTTTTTGGAGGGTTGCTATTGAAAACTTACGAAAATCAAGTAGATAGCTGAGAACATTATATATCAAAGAAGGCTTAATCCTCGCTATCATCAATTCATAACTGGTGGTAGCCGTAATATTTCGTCCCATCCTCATTCCCCAAAAAAAACATAAAAACAAATACCACAACAACAAACCATAAATGGATTTGTATTTTTTATCTTTACATCCATGAATCCAACGCTTACCTATTTTCTTATCGCCAGTATCTGCATCATCATTGGTGTGGCACTTGGTATCTTTATTTCCAATCTTAAAAAGAAAGGAGAATTCAGTGGTTTACAAGAACGTTTACGGTTAGAAGGTGAACAATTGAGGGAGGCTAAGGACGCTTTCGCGAAAGCGGAATCAAACATACACACCCTTAGAAAAGAAACCACAGATCAGTTAGACACTGTCCGTATCCAAGCCCAAGAAGATGCAAATGTCTTACGTAAGGAAAAAGATTTTTTCCAAAACGAATTGACGGCACGTAATGTAGAGTTTATCAATTTAGAAAAACGTATTGAAGAAAAAACCGAAGAACTGGCGACATTACAAGAAAAATTCACCAAAGATTTTGAGTTGGTAGCCAATAAGATTTTAGAAGAAAAATCAAGTAAGTTTACACTACAGAATCAAGAAAATCTAGATAAAATCCTCAAACCTTTTCAAGAGAAGATTCAAAGTTTTGAAAAGAAAGTGGATGCAAATCAAATCGCTACTGCAGAACGTAGCTCTGCGCTTCGCGAACAAATTAAAAACCTCACCGCACTGAATGAGCAAATGTCTAAAGAGGCTAATAATCTGACCAAAGCCTTAAAAGGAGATAATAAAACCCAAGGGAATTGGGGCGAATTGGTCCTAGAACGTGTCCTTGAGAAATCAGGACTAGAAAAAGACAGAGAGTATTTTGTACAGCAAAGTTTCACCACCGAAGAAGGGAGTCGTGTGCTTCCTGATATTGTGATTCACTTACCAGACAATAAACGTATGATTATTGACAGTAAGGTATCCTTAAGTGCCTACGAACGCTTTGTCAATGAAGAAGATGATATTCTAAGAGATCAGGCACTCAAAGAACATATCGCTTCCTTAAAACGTCATATCGTACAACTCAGTGATAAGAACTACCAAGATCTCTATCAAGTAGAGAGTCCTGATTTTGTCTTACTTTTTATTCCTATAGAACCCGCTTTTGCGATTGCGATCAATACGGATAATCAGTTATACAATCAAGCCTTTGAGAAGAATATTGTGATCGTTACGCCTTCTACCTTATTAGCGACCTTACGTACCATAGACTCGATGTGGAACAATGAGAAGCAGCAACAAAATGCACTTGAAATTGCAACACAAGCTGGACGTCTTTATGATCAGTTTGTCAATTTAACTGACGATCTTATCAAGGTAGGTACTCAGTTACGTACCGTGCAAGGGAGTTATGATACGACCATGAAAAAACTGACGGGACAAGGAAATCTTATCAAAAAAGTAGAGAATCTCAAAAAACTAGGAATCAAACAGAAAAAACATCTCAATGACAAGCTCCTAGATCGTGCATCTGAAGAGTAAATACTACGTAAATGAACTACTTCGATGCAAGTATACGAAGTATCAATTGAACACTATAATTTCCATTTCGAGGCAAGCCTAGAGGAATTAAACCCTTGACTATCCCCTCGCGATTAACATAGCATATTATGAAAAAAGTATTGATTATCTTTTTACTCGCTATTGCTTTACTAGCTACTGCGTATTATAGTTTATTATACTTTGTACCCTACAGTGAAGGAACACGTGCTGGAGAGCTAATTAAATTCAGTTACAAAGGGGCTGTCGTAAAAACTTGGGAGGGCGAGATTAGCCAAGGAATCAGTGGCGCTCAAATCTTCACTTTCTCGGTCATGGATAATGAGACCGAAGTAATTCAAAAACTAAAAGACTACCAAGGACAATATGTCAAAGCAACGTATATAGAGCGTTTTGGCACTTTTTTCTTTTGGGGAGATACCAAATATTTTATCACCGATATTTCCCTTGAGCAATCACCACATTTTAATAAG
>CAKZKZ010000496.1 GCA_937124495.1 uncultured Dokdonia sp.
AAAATGCTCCTAGTCTCATATTGATTGATTTTTAAGATTGTTGCTTAAAAGTAGTGAATTGTTGGAAGAGTTGGCGATTCGGTAATTTCGGTACACTTTCGCAGAAAAAGCGAAAGCACTCAATCACCTCACTGTAGTTCATACACAACCCTAAAGCAATGATACTGAGCGATTTTACATCAGAACAAGGTGATGATGTAAAATTGTATCGAAGTCACCGGGGTTTATAGGGCTCATAAAAATAGAGTATTGTTCTATTTTAGAGTACTACTCTATTTTTATTCCCCTTTGGGGGCTAGGGGGATTTGTAGTTAGGGACAATTAAAAAAAATCACGTAACGATTGAACATTACGTGACGATTTTAAAATATAGCTTACAAATTAGCTCTTAGTTTTTGGCCATACTATGTCTGTTTTCATACAATTTAGCTAAACAAAAGGCAGAAATAGCCATCACTAAATCTCTTACAGCAACATCTACATAATTCCAACTAAAAATCAAGGTCAATGCTATTGCTACTAACCAAGCGGAAACCACATAAGCTCCAAGTTTTGTTTTTATTAAAACAAGGACCCCTGCTACAATTTCGATAACACCAACTATCATCATAAATGTAGTAGATTCAAAAGGAAGCATTCCTGCAAAGCCTTCTGAAATGTACTGACTCCAATTGGTTAGAATATTGGTAAACTTGTCTAATCCTGCAACAATTGGCACTAAACCAAAAGTGTACTTTAAAATGTTTTTCACTAATTGTACGTTTGAATCCATAATCTTATTATTTATAAATTTGTTAAAGTCTTTTGATTGCAGATTTTTAAAAAGGATACAAAATTTTGTAACTTTTTTTAGAGTTCCTTATCTAAAGTAAAAGACACGAAAAAATGGAAGCGATAAATATCAATGATTTTAATAATCATAAAATCAACGAGAGCGAAGTCATAAAGCGCATTTTAGGAGGCGAAAAGGAACTTTATGAAATTTTGGTTAAAAGGAATAATCAAAAGCTATATAGAATAATTAGAGGCTATATAAAAGATTATGCCGAAATTGAAGATATAATGCAAGACAGCTATGTTAAAGCTTTTACTAAACTATATCAGTTTAAATTAGAATCTACTTTTTCTACATGGCTTATTCGCATAGGAATAAACGAATCCTTGGCACGTTTAAAAGAAAAAGGAAGGCTGTATCACTTAAATGAACAATCTTATAATTCAAAAAGTAACACAATTTTAGAAATTCCCGACAGCAAACAACTAAATCCGCAGGACAAGATGATACGGAATGAAGCAAAGCGAGTATTGGAAAATGCTATTGACAGTTTAGACATGAAATATAAAACTGTTTATATTATGAAAGAAGTGGAAGAAATGAGTCTAAAAGAAATTTCTATTACTCTAGATTTAACTGTTGCGAATGTAAAAGTGCGTGTGCATAGGTCGAAAGAAATGTTAAAAGAGAAGCTTTACGAAGTAGCGAATGATAAAAATATTTTTGAATTTGGTTTGAACAGATGCGACAGGATTACTAATAAAGTAATGAAACTTATCTGTTTATAAAATCTTTAAAAGAGATGAATTATACTTCTAAAATAATACTCGTTTTAGAAGCACCATATTCTGCGATTTTTTCAAGAAAAGAAACAAGATGCTTATTGTTCCTAAAATAACCTAAAACGCATAAGCAGTCATCGCCCGTAATTCTATCACAACGTTGCACTTCTTCCATGGCTTCTATTTGTTTTTGAGTATTCGATGTTCCTGTTGGTCCTCGGTGTATGACTAATGTTATATATGCCTTGGTCTCAATCCCTAATTTTTCATGATTCACTTTTAAAGCATAACCTTCTATTATGCCTTCTTCTTCCATTTGCCTAACACGTTTGCCTATGGCAGGAGCAGATAACCCAACTTCTTTTCCAATAGTAGCGAAACTTTCTCTGGCATTAATTTTTAGCATTTCAAGTATCTTTTTATCTAACACATCCATTTTCAATCAAAATTTTATCATTAATTATTCGATATAATCGAATGTAAATATACATTTAATAATTCGATTGCAAACTAAAAATAAGATAATGCATTCTATATTTGTACAATAGCATTTAAACAAAATAGCTTCCAATTTTAATTAATCAAACTAAAAAAGATAAAACATGAGTCCATTTTTAATTGATAGTATTGGTTATGCAGCTCTGGTTATCAATCTATATTCTATGTCCACCAAAGGCGAATATAAACTACGTTTAATATCACTAATCGCTAATACAGGTTACATTTTATATGGTGTCTTAATTAGTGCCACGCCAATAATTGTAGGTTGTACAATTGCTGTATTTCTACATAGCTATCACATAAGAAGATTACGAATAAATAAGAATAGTAATGATTAAAATAAAAACAGCTACAAAAGCAGATACAACCATTTTAGCGCTTCTAGGTCGACTAACATGGGCTGAATCTCATGGTCATTATATAGATGATAAAAACAATCTATTAAACTACTTAAATGAGAATTTTTCAGTTTCTAAAACGAAACAAGAAATAAACAATCCTAAGAACCTTTTCTATATTATTTATGTCGATGATTTACCTGTTGGTTACGCAAAATTAGTAATAAACGCAGAACAAGAAAATGTTGCCTCTCTAAACAATTGCCGCCTTGAAAGGATCTTCATTCAAAATGAGTTTATACCGTTAAAAATTGGACAACAGCTTCTAACTTTTGTTGAAGAGAAAGCTAAAGTATTACAATTTGATACGATGTGGCTTTCAGTTTACATAAAAAATAAGAGAGCCATTAGGTTCTATGAAAGAAATGAATTTAAAAATGTTGGAGATTTAAATTTTCTTGTCAATGGAAAAGTATATGAAAATATACTTTTCTCAAAAAAAATATAAGTATGTAAGGCTATTTTAAAATCTAGGAATAGAAGAAAAAATCACAGTCAACAACGCCTCCTATGAAAACCCTTAATCCATTCCCAAATCATTTGTAAATGAATGGTGTAATTCTATTTCTTCTTTAGGCAGACCAACTAAAGTACTTAAAAGATGTATAACAATGTCATCAACTTTTTCCTTCCCTATTTTATAACCAGGCTTTTGATGTACATATACATAGTCTGCTAATTGCCCTACAGTAGCAATCCGTTCAGCTTTCTCGTCAGGAATAGAAATATTAAAACTCTTTTCTATTTCAACAATCAGTTCTACAGTGTCAAGACCCATAGTTATTTACTTTAATCTACAATCTCCATTTTCTTCAGTAAGAAACTGGCATTCATATTCTGGCAAATTCCTTCTTTAAACGTATAATCAAAGTAGAGTTCGTCATTTTCTATACGGGCATCAAAATAGTAGTTTTTGACTTGTGGTAGATCGTTTGCGGCTTCACAAAGACTTAGATCATGCGTCGCAATGATTCCTGTCGATTTTGAGCCTACGAGCTTGTCTACAAACTTACGAGAACCTATCGCTTTATCGGTACTATTGGTTCCTTTTAAGATTTCGTCAAGGATAATGAAGTAGCGATCATTTTTGATCTCGTCTACAATAAACTTAAGTCGTTTTAACTCACTAAAGAAGTAACTCTCATCATCTGTCAAGCTATCCGTAGTACGCATACTTGTAATGAGTTTTATAGGTGTATAGGTTGTTTTTTGTGCACATACAGGCAATCCTATATTTCCCATCACGATTTGCAAAGCAACGGTACGCAAGAACGTACTTTTTCCTGCCATATTTGCGCCTGTAATGATAAAGAATTGTTCGGTATCTATCGTCACATCATTCAGTACTGCTTTTGCAGGATCTAAGAGTGGATGTGCTGTCTGCGTGGCTTTAAGGGTTACTTGTGTATCTGTAATTTCTGGATAGTGATGTAATGGATGATTAAAATCATAATTCCCTAAACTATTATAAGCATCAAAGAAAGCAATGATCTCAAACCAAATCGCAACATCATCTTTGTGATTTGCTATCCACGTTTCTATTTTAGCAACAATAGCGAGATCTCTTACAAAAAGGCCATTGGCAACAATCCCTACCAAGATATTATTACGTTGATCTAAGGCATCCAATTGTCTAGAAAACTCACGTAAAACGCCAGATGCTTTTTGAGAAGCATTAATGACGTGTCCTCGTTTCTCTTTAAGTAAATCACTTTCGAAAGTTTGTTCTTCTATCTTGGCTAATAATTTATAATACTGATCAAAGGTGCTTTGTATCTTTCCTGTATGTGCGGCAAGGGTATTGATATTTTTCATAAACCTTCCTATGATCGCCAGTCCAGCTATAAACAATCCTATCAGAAAACCACCGTGTATAAATCCTAAAAAATAAAGAGCAAAGGAAGCTAAAGTGATCCCAGAAAAGATCCGCGCCCCTATTTTACCATGTTTAGGAACAAATGGTGTGTACTCTTGTAACCATTTCGTGACCGTCGTTGCTGGAACTTCTGTTTCTACCAAAGAGGCGATGGCAGAAAACTGTTGCCTCCATTCTGGAAACGTACTGAGCTCTTCTATCGCTTTTTGTTTTGCAGGGATTGCTGTAATCTCATTGGCCTTCACTATCTCAGCCAATACATCCGACCCACTTTCTAAAGCCGTTCTATTGAGGTATTGAAAGAAAGAACCTCTCCCAAAAAGATCAATATCCTGACTATAAAAATGTTCGGGTTCATGGTATTTTTTACCAGAAGGCAAATCGTGAAAATCACGATTTAACACCTTAAGCTCGGTTTCATTGATCGTAACTAAGGCTTTTAATATATCACGTTGATAGGCAAGCTTACTATGGCGAACTACCAGAAAGACAAACAATGCGATTTCTACGATGAGCACGCCAACCATGACTTTCCAGAGGCCAAATGTAGCATATATACTTCCTACAATTCCCAAAAATAATAAGACACGAATAGTACTTGATATATTTAATTGCCCTTTAATCTTCGAAAGGGCTTCTTGATGCGTTGCTTTTTGGGTTGTATAAAATTGAGATGGGTTATTCATTAATTTTTTTATGGATATGTATTAGTATTTCCTAGATATACCGGAAATAAAACAGTTATAGGTTTTCTAATGCGGTACGCATTTTTTTTGTCATTTTACTCACGACAAGATCATACGAGTGATCGATAAGTTCTGTTAGTAGTTTTGGAGGTATTTCTTCTAAAATAAGTGTATTCCAATGTAGTTTACTCATATGAAAAGCGCCTGTGATACTGCCATCGTATTCTTCTCTTAATGCCACAGAACGTTCAGGGTCGCATTTTAAATTGACCGCCGCTGGAATACGTTCTAAACCACTTAAAGCAAACATCTTTCCCATTACTTTAAAAACAAGCGTTTTCTCGTCAAAAGGAAATTCTTCTGTCACTCCTTTTTTTGCAATACAATAATTTCTTACATCTTCAATATGCATGGGTTTTCTTTTTACGATATGTATACCATTTATCTTTTAATCTTATACCCTATCACAGGTTGATCATCTGCATAAATAACAAGGGATTGCGCTTTTGTTTTTACAGCAATCATACAAAGCAAGGTGTTATTTTCTATTTTAAAATCAGCTTTTATTTTCTCAGAAGTATCTAAGGTATAACTTATAGCTGCTGCTTTAATTCCTTCTAACGAAAATACAATTCCTTTGGATAATACTTTTGATTTTATAATACCTTCTTTGGGGCTTACTTGATCTACCGTAAGTTCTTTTTGTATGACTAAAGGCCGTTCACTAAACGCTTTTTTTGATACATCAAAATCTACATACGCATCATCAAAAACTTCTGGATAATGATTCTTTAAAAACAAGGGTGCGGGTGTATCATAATAATAATATGATGGTGATTTAATAAACCGATCTTGATAACGACCTGCGCCCCAAGTAGGATCTAGTAGCATCGGAACATCCCCAATAACAGCCACCATCCACATGTGATTTTTATCAAAAGGGCGTCCTATATCTGAAGGTCTTGTCTTCGTATCGCCTCGTACCACATACGCTTGTATCTCTAAGGATTCACAAAGACGTTCTAGTGTCAAGGCGTAGCCTTCACACACGGCTATCCCTTGTTGTATCGTTCTAGAAATGATAGCTTCTCTCGTTTCTGCCATTTTCTCGTTACGTTCTTCCAGCACACGGTATTGAAACTGATAGGTGTAATATTCTTGAGGTTCATACGCCACATTATTAATCAGCCAAGAATATCCTGCACGCAATTGCTCTTTAGGATTGATAAAATCTTTTTTAATTTTTTCCACAAGCCCTTGAGTCGTTACAAAACTCTTAGGATAAAAAGATACCGTTGCATCGACCTTTGCATAGTCTTGAGATATACCTGATGTACTAAAGCATAACACCACTAAAAGGCATACAAAAATGTGTTTCTTATGTAGTAATAATGAGTGCATTTTCTACTTCTTTTGGGGTGGGTTTTTCAAACCAGCTTTCCATAAATTCTACATCAGTTTCTGATACTTCAAATTGGAACGTGGCTCCTTTCTCTTGATTGCGTTGCATCACGCGTTGTTTACGTACTTCTAAAGGGATATCTAAAAAATGTAATTGAAATGGGATTTTATACGCTTTCGCGAAAGCGTAAAAACGTGCTCTCCGCTCTTTTTTGGCAAATCCAAGGTCAAGAATTGCTGGTGTACCTGCGGCCGCCAATTGTACCACAAGGGATTGAATCATCGTATCTGAACGCTCGATACGTTCTAAAAACCAATCGACACCATCTTCTGGTGTTTTATCCTCCAGAAAAAGGGTTTTATTCCAGTGATCTATAGAAAAAATAACACCTTGCTCCTGCTCTTTTAATGAAAGTGCGTAGGTGGTCTTACCAGCTCCTGTATTTCCAAGTATAATATGTATCACTAGGGATTGAGTTTTGTAGATTCTTCTGGAGTGGTTATTTTCAACGCATCATAATCGAGTTGCCACCCTATGGTTTCTACCAATTTTTGAATAAGGACAATAGTATCTAACGCCTGTCGTGAAGCCTCTTTATAGAGCCCGCTTGTAGGGATTTTATCTACAATATGTTGTTTTGCTTCTTTATTGATCTCTGTAAGATCGGTACTAGTTAATGGATTTGCCCAGCCTTCTTTTTTGTCATAAAACTTAAAATCGGTTTCGATAGACAATAATTCTGGTTGCGGAAAATTGTAGAGTTTAATCGTCTTATTCTCTACATCTGCTTCCATTTTTATCTTTGTCAGGTCAAAACCTATATGGGCTTTGGCATCAATAAGAACCAATGCTTTTTTTGTACCTAATAGCTTTTGAATCCATTTATCTTTTAAGCTTTCATAATGGTAGATTTCAGCAAAATCTCCTTCTACGGTGATGAACTTACAAACAGAGCGTATGCGTTCCATCAATACGGTAGACTGCGAATGTGCTTCTGCCTTATTGCCTCTTCTAGCAAAACGTCCATATAAAAAATACGCGATAATTGCGCCTATGGCAAGACCTAAAAATAAAAACTCCATGCTGTAAAGATACTATTTATAGATCGCTTTGCTAATAGATTAAAGATCATAGATCGCTACGTTAATAGACTTTGACACGATGTTTATAAATCTCCTAGGTGTGTGAATTTAAATCCTTTCTCATATTTTAAACCATACCCAAGTATTCTATCAAAAGCCGCATGTGTAAATAGTATAACGCTTATGAGTATTAGAATGTCATTTTGAATGATATATATTTATTAGATCAGGTTCTTTTCTTTTTTTCATCGCCAAAAAAAGAAACAAAAAAGTCTAGACAGACGAAATTTTGTCTAAATGTATTACTCAATTCCTGAATTTCAGAAACTCGCTACGCTCAGACAGTCCGAAATTCTACGGAATACTCGCTTCACATTTTACGACAACTTTTCGAAAGTCAATACCTAAATAATTTTATTCAGACCTGTAAAATAATCCCTAATATACTTTTAAATGATTCTTATAAGTCTCCTAGGTGTGTGAATTTAAATCCTTTCTCATATTTTAAACCATACCCAAGTATTCTATCAAAAGCCGCATGAGCGAAAAGAATGCTTCCGATAAGCATCAGGATATCATTTTGGAAATAGACTCCTAAGAGATAAAGACCAATAGCGATTCCTTTATGATGGAAAAGATTGTATAAAAATGCCCCTGTTTTGTTCCCAAAGGCATAGCCTATCATACCAATATCTGGAGTCAGTAACAATACCAAAAACCACCACCATGCAAATGGGAGTAGACTAAATAAATAGATACCAAATGCAAACTGAGCGAGTTCTTCTAGTTTAAGTGTTGTTTTCATAAGCTTTTGAATAGGATATTACTCCATTTTATACAACACAGGCTTACTAGGGGTTGCATCATTTTCAAAAGGTGCAATTTGTAAGTTAAGAAGGTAGCGCCCATCATCTATTTTATGAGGCACATAAATCATTTCTGTAATGGTAGCGTCCATTCGGATGCTGCCATCTACATCCCAAAAAGCTTTATGGGCTTTTAATTCTCCTTCGTCTTTTTCTCGATCAACGCTAGGAAGATCTATGAGTAGGTGTTTTACACCCGATTTGCGTAAAAAGACCATCGCACTTTCTTCTATATAGGTCCAGTTGGTATGTGACCAGTTCTTCGTTTTTTTTCTAAGGGTATTAGGAATCGTTCTGATGACTAATGCTTCTGGTTTTTTTCCTTTAAGAACGTGCTTCAATTGTTTTTCTGAAATCACTGAATCATCTTCCTTAGCCTCTGACACCACTGTAATAAGCTCTGCAACAAAAAAGAATTGTGTCAGATATTTATTGATACTATGCACTTTTTCTGTAATGTGACCTACACATTCTGTATGAGTGCCATGTGCATGAGGGTTGAATGTAATGGTATTAAAATTTACATCTCCGCCTTCACTTACTTTGCCTATCCAATCTTCTGATTGCACAGGAATGATGGTGGGCTTTTCTATATACCAAGCCCCTGGGTTTTCTGTATCACTTAATGGAATCGAAATGTCTATAGGTCGTGACAAGTCTACAGAGAAGGCCTGTTTTTTGTAGGTGATGGTCGCTTTCACAATATGGTTTTATGTATAACTATATGTCTTT
Source organism: uncultured Dokdonia sp. (assembly GCA_937124495.1). Classification (GTDB taxonomy): domain Bacteria; phylum Bacteroidota; class Bacteroidia; order Flavobacteriales; family Flavobacteriaceae; genus Dokdonia. Next base: position 9,101 of record CAKZKZ010000496.1, read on the forward strand.
AAAGATAAAAAAATGTTACACGGTATCACAGCTACTTTTAGATATAATTTAAGGCACCCCTTCCGGCATTTATCTGGGAAGGAACTTTTATATCTTATTAATTTTTGAGTAGAAATTACGAACTCAAGTTCAGCATGAATAGGTCTGCTGCAATGCCATCACTTAAGAATTTTCCTTTCTTGGTCACATACAACCGATTCTCTTCTTGGAACAAAAGATGATTTTCTATATGCGATTGTGCTTGTTGAAGAAGGTAAGTATACATTTTCTCTCCAAAAAGGATTTGTACTTCTTTAAGCGAAACACCATCCTGCGTTCGTAATCGGGTCATGACATACTCATTATACTGATCTGTAGGCGTCAATGCTTCTACATCTTGCGGCAACTGATCTTGCGCGATGGCTTTGATATATTTTGGATTGTTACTGATATTCCACGCACGGCGTTTTCCATTATAACTATGTGCTCCTGGACCAATACCTATGTAGTTTTTCCCTTCCCAATAGGCTGTATTATTTCGAGAAAAATAGCCAGATTTCCCAAAATTACTGAACTCGTAATTCTCATATCCTTCGGCTTCCAAACGTTCTACTAGAATGGCATGATGTGCCTGTGCGACTTCATCTTCTATCGGAGGAATGATTCCTTTTTTTATAAATTTTTCGAGGGCTGTTTTTGGCTCTACTGTCAGGGCATAGGCAGATATATGCGGTACTCCTAAGGCAAGTGCTTGTTCGATGTTTTTGATCCATCTGGTAGTACTCATTTCTGGAATTCCATAAATAAGATCTAGGGAAATGTTTTGAAACCGCTTTCGCGAAAGCGTAATAGACCTCACCGCCTCTTCTGCATTATGTGCCCGATTCATGAGTTTCAAATCTTCTTCAAAGAAAGATTGGACGCCAATACTTAAACGGTTAATAGGAGATGCATGTAAGGCTTCTATTTTCTCTTCAGAAAGGTCATCTGGGTTTGCTTCGAGCGTGATTTCTGGATCATTACTTACTTGGTAGTTTTCATAAATCGCCTCAATCAATTGCTCAATTTCATGTGTTTCTAAGACAGATGGCGTGCCTCCACCAAAATAAATACAGTCTACCACCTCCTCCTGAAACTCTTCTTTACGAAGTTCTAATTCTCTCATCAATGCCTGAATCATCGCTTCTTTTTTCCCCATAGACGTAGAGAAGTGAAAGTCACAATAGTGACAGGCCTGCTTACAAAATGGGATATGGATGTAGATACTGGACACGTTTTATGATTGTTGATTGTTGATTGTTGATTGTTGATGTTTTAAAGAAATGCGATATCCATTCCACCTACTTCTTTTACTTTCCAATTTTCATAAGAAATCCCTAATCCATGTTCTACATCCCATTCACAGTCTAGAGCAAACCCAAAGACCCCAGTTTCAATCTTTTCTTCAGGATTTATATATAATTCTGCAGGGTCAATTAATTTTAATAATTTTTGACGATTTATTTCTTTAGGCAAATATTTCTCTATCATAGCGTCATCTGCGCCTCCTGACTCCCAACCTTCTTTATAATTAGGATAATACTCATTATAATATGCTATAATTGATAACATCGACATATCCATAATATCCTTTTCATTCTTAATGATATAATCTACTAATCGCTTTTGATTTTCTCCAACGCTACTATTAGTCTCTGAAAAGCGTATTACTATTTCTTTATTAAAAAAGACACTTTTATAAGTAGTTATATACTCGTCTTCATCTAGCGTTAGTGTATCAATCCAATTACTCATTATGTTTTGTATTAAAAATTACTTCTTAACCCGTTTCTCATTTTGCTTTACAAAAGCTTCCCATCCTGTGTAGCTTTTCCCTGTCTGTATTTTCCCTGAGTTATAGTAGTGGCAAACGGCAGCGGCGAGTCCGTCGGTGCTATCTAGGTTTTTAGGGAGCGTTTTGATCTTTAAAAGTGATTGTAACATTCTTGCGACTTGTTCTTTACTGGCGTTTCCGTTTCCGGTAATGGCCATTTTAATTTTTTTAGGCAAATATTCTGTGATAGGAACTTCACGACTGAGTCCTGCCGCCATGGCGACTCCTTGTGCTCTTCCTAATTTGAGCATACTCTGTACGTTTTTTCCAAAGAAGGGTGCCTCAATAGCGATTTCATCGGGATGATAGGTATCTATGAGTTCGATGGTACGTTCAAAGATGAGTTTTAATTTGATGTAGGGGTCTTTATACTTCATGAGCAACAGCTCATTGAGTTGTATCAACTCCATTTTTTTATTGACCACTTTAATGAGTCCAAACCCCATAATCGTGGTTCCGGGGTCAATCCCTAATATGATTCTTTCTTCTTTCAAATGAGAAGTTTCTGGTTTGTACCAATTAAAATTTAAAATAACCCTAATAATATGTTTCTATCGCAGGTATATTTCATAATAAAATAGAACCATAGCGCTGCTATGCTTAGATTTTCTTATTTTATCTAATCACGATATAATTCAAATTATTTACATGCCATTTTAAAGTTTACTTGGTATTATTTGTTACTTTGTTTGTTATGCAAGGCGTCTCCCACAAAGCTACACAATTCTTAGGCTATAGTGTCAAAATTTTGATTTTGGCTATCGCGATCTTTTTTGTGTGGAAACGTATGACTCAAGATACAATACGTATTCTTGAAAATTTTCAAGATCATCTTATATCATTATTTACATATAGCAATATAGCAATATTACTATTACTATCTACTCTTAATTGGTTATTTGAAGTTTTAAAATGGAAATCATTAGCAAATCATTGTGCTCCGATCTCTACAAAAGAGAGTATAAAACATGTTCTTAAAGCACATATTACCTCACTTATTACGCCTGCAAAGATTGGAGAGTATGGTGCTAAGGCATTATTTTTTCCTGCACCTCAACGCAAACAAGTTCTCTTCTTGACTTTATTAGGGAATGGATATCAAATGCTAGCCACTATTATTTTTGGTAGCATAGGCATTGGGATTTGTGTGTTCCTGTTATTTCCTGACTTTAGTTGGTATTATAGTATTGTGTTTCTTCTAGGGATTGCATTGGTATATCTAAC
>CAKZKZ010000497.1 GCA_937124495.1 uncultured Dokdonia sp.
ACCTTGTACTAAAGGAACAGCAATAGCAATAATTAATAGAGTAACAAGTCCTATCCATTTATTTTTAATTAAGGTATGTACTAGCAAAGCAAGAAGAATCCAAGGTACATAGCGTAAAACATTAATGAAAAATGCTTGAAATACGTATAGATCAATCTGATAATCATAAAAGCCATCAACCGTTTGAAAAGCGAGCCCACAAAGGATCAACACAAATTGTAAAAAAGCAGTCATGATCAATAGTGCCCCTCCCCTAGAAAGTAAGAAAATCCAATTTTGTGTAGGAGTTACATCTACGATTTGATTCAAATGTGCCATTCTTGCACGATCCATCAAAAATCCTGAGTATAAATGAATTAATAAGAAAGAGAATAATACCAAATATGTAGAAGGCTCTGCAAGCATAGTCCACGTTTTAGGTAAAATCGCTGTATTGAAAATGAGTTGAGAAAAACTCATCATCACAAATGTCAATACAATGGCTAAAAAAGTAATAATAATGAAAGGCCAACCCGTAATGATATACTTTGTATCACTTTTAGTAAGATGCCAAAGCGTTTTCAATTTCCCTCTAAAAGAAAAATCTGTAGCGACTTCAGGAATGACAACACGTTCTACTTTACTAAAGTTATTCTTAACAGCCTTCACTCCTTTCTTTTTAAAGAGGTTAAAAGACATTGCATTTTGAGCGAAATTAAAACGTCCTATAACTCCTAGTAAGATGAGTAATGATATTCCGCTCCATAGCAAACGATTGTATAAAAGGCTGCCCGCCATAGGAATTGTTCTTTTGTTTTGCTCTACAGGCGTCCAAAACTCTGTAGCGTCTGCAAGAGCTACATTTGCCATAGGATCAAATAATGCATAGAAGAATTTATCATCCACATTATCAGATGCACTTGTCGCTATCAATTGTATAATAATGATAGTGAGTATGGTCATGAAACCTATGTTGAGGTTTCGAGTAAATACAACAATAGCAAATACAATTGCGCTATAAAAGAGCACATTAGGAAATATAATAAAGGCAAATGGTTGAATATAATTCCAAAGCTTAAAAGGGCCTAATAAAGATTCATTAACGCCTGGTAAAATAGAACCTACAAGTAGGCCTACTATAATAGCAAAAATAATCCCAAGGTTGATGGTAATTCCAGCAGTAAATTTTGCAAGTAAGTACTTAAACTTAGTCAATGGATACGAGTACAATACATTGTGCATATTGTTCTTAAAATCTCGATGTATCGTTCCTCCCGTAATAGAAGGGATTAACAAATACGTAAGTATGGCTAGTTGTGATAGAATACCAGTAATGGCTAATGGACTGTTCAAATATGCATTGCTCGTCACTGTTACATTATCGCTACTAAAAACGCCTAACCCTACAGCCATAATTAAAACCCCAAGTAGAAACATAATCGAGGCAAATATGTAAAACATTGGTTTCTTAAACCACGTTTTTATTTCGTGTAAATAGATGGTACTAAACATAGGGATTAAAGGATCTCAGCGTGATTATTCTGGTTAAGGGTCGTGAAGTATACATCCTCTAGTGTGGCTTCTACAGCTTTAAATGCTGCTCCAGGAGATACGTCTCCATATACCCTTACATCAAGATCATTTGCATCATTAAAACTTGAAGAAATTACGTTGTGTTTTGATTGCAATGTTTCCATCTCCTCGCGAGTCGTGCTCGTCTTCCATATTTTACCTTGTAATCCGTGTACAAGTTCTTTTGGAGTACTTTGAGCAAGCAACGTTCCTCCATTAAGGATGGCCATATCGGTACAGAGTTCTTTTACATCATCTACAATATGCGTAGAGAAAATAACGATATGATTTGTCCCGATTTCTCTCAAAACATTTAAGAATCGATGACGCTCTGCAGGATCAAGACCTGCAGTAGGCTCATCTACAATGATTAATTTAGGATTATTAAGCAGTAGTTGTGCAATACCAAAACGTTGCTTCATTCCTCCAGAATATCCAGCAACATGCTTCGTACGCACATCACTTAAATTAGTTACTTCTAAAGCCTTATCTACGATAATATTTCGTTCGCTTTTGCTCGTAATTCCTTTTAAACTCGCAAAGTAGTGCAATAAATCACTGGCGCTCATTTTTGGATATACTCCAAATTCTTGAGGGAGATACCCTAATTGTTTTCTAAACTCAATTTTATTGTTAAGTATATCCAACCCATTAAAATGTATCTCACCAGTATCTGGTGCTTGTAATGTAGCGATTGTACGCATTAATGATGATTTTCCTGCACCATTAGGGCCAAGGAGTCCAAACATTCCTGCTTTAATATCAAGGGTTACATCATCTAGAGCTTTCACTCCATTGTTATATGTTTTTGATACATTTTTTAAACTGAGAATCATAAAATGGGATTTTTAAGTTGTAACGTTAGTCTCGTATGGTTTTAGCTTGTTACAGATTTTAGCATAAATAATTATATATAGTATACATTTTATTCAAAAAGGAAGCGATACATTATACTAAAATCAGTATAACAGGTAAATTAACTTATTAATTTTAAAAGTATTCTTCTCTATGTAATATTGTAGGGTATTCTTCTGTATACGCTTTCGTACTTCGACATAGTTTATTATAAACTCTACGTCGTAATGCTTCTTGAAAGCAAAAAAAAACACCCTAACCAAAATAGTTAGGGTGCTTATTATCATATCGTGATATAAAACTTACGCTACATCAAAACGATCTGCGTTCATCACTTTTGCAAATGCTTTTACAAAATCATTTACAAATAATGGTTCTCCATCATTTGCTCCGTATACTTCTGCAACGGCTCTTAATTCTGTGTTAGAACCAAAGATAAGATCTACGCGAGAACCTGTAAATTTCATATCTCCTGTACGACGATCTGTTCCTGAGAATAAAGTATCATCAGATGAAAGTGCTTTCCAAGTGTATGTAAAATCTAATATATTCTCAAAGAAATCATTAGTCAATGCACCTACTTTATCTGTAAACACCCCTACTTTTGATCCATTATAGTTGGCTCCTAATACACGAAGTCCTCCCACAAGTGCTGTCATTTCTGGAATAGAAAGACCTAATAACTGCGCTTTATCAATCAGTAATTCTTCTGGAGACGTTTTCATTCCACTCTTAATGTAGTTTCTGAAACCATCAGCTCTAGGTTGTAAATACCCAAAAGAATCGATATCTGTTTGTTCCTGAGTTGCATCTGTACGTCCTGGCGTAAATGGTACCGTTACGTCATGTCCTGCATTTTTAGCAGCACGCTCTACCCCTACAGAACCTGCAAGCACAATTAAATCTGCCATAGAAACCGCAAAACCTGCATTGTTTTGAACATCTTTAAGTGCATTTAAGACTTTTCTAAGCTGTGTTGGGTTGTTTACTTCCCAGTTATTTTGAGGTGCTAGACGTATACGTCCACCGTTAGCTCCACCACGTTTGTCTGAATTTCTAAACGTTGAAGCTGATGCCCAAGCAACAGATACCATTTCTGATGCAGAAAGATCTGTTCCGTCTATAGCTCCTTTAAGAGTGTTTACTTGACTCTCTGATAATGTATATCCGTTTGCTGCTGGAACAGGATCTTGCCATACTAATTCTTCTTTAGGTACTTCTGGCCCTAAATAACGAGAAACAGGTCCCATATCACGGTGCGTTAACTTATACCAAGCTCTAGCAAATGCATCTTCAAATGCTTTATGATCTTTATGGAATTTCTCAGAAATCTTACGATATGCTGGATCCATTTTAAGCGCCATATCTGCTGTCGTCATCATTAAGGCTTGTGTTCCTTTTCCTCCTGCTGCTGGTGCTTGTTTTGCTTGAGAAGCTGCAGTAGGAGTCCATTGGTGTGCTCCTGCAGGGCTCTTTGTTAATTCCCAATCATAGTTTAATAATACATCAAAAAACTCATTGTCCCAACGTGTAGGGTTTGGTGTCCAAGCACCTTCAATACCTGAAGTAATCGCATCATCTAAGACTCCTGTACCATAGCTGTTTTTCCAACCTGTACTCATTTCTTCTATAGAAGCTCCATGTGGCTCTGCTCCTACATATTTATCAGGGTCTGCTGCTCCGTGTGCTTTTCCAAAAGTATGACCACCTGCAACAAGTGCCACTGTTTCTTCATCATTCATTGCCATACGGCCAAATGTTTCTCTGATATCATACCCAGAACCAATTGGATCTGGATTTCCGCTAGGCCCTTCTGGATTCACATAAATTAATCCCATGTGCGTAGCTCCTAAGAAACCTTTTAACTCGCGATCACCTTCATGACGCTCTGCTTCTCCTAACCACTCATCTTCATATCCCCAGTTAATATCTTGCTCTGGTTCCCATACATCTTCACGCCCTCCTGCAAATCCAAAAGTCTCAAACCCCATAGATTCTAAGGCTGCATTACCAGCAAGAATCAATAAATCTGCCCATGATAATTTCTTACCATATTTCTTTTTAATAGGCCATAATAATAAACGGGCTTTGTCTAAATTTCCGTTATCTGGCCAACTATTTAAAGGCGCAAAACGTTGTGATCCTGAACTTGCTCCACCACGACCATCACCTATTCTGTAGGTACCAGCACTGTGCCACGCCATACGAATCATAAACGGACCATAATGCCCATAATCTGCTGGCCACCAATCTTGAGAATCAGTCATTAAATCAATAACTTCTTGCTTTAATGTCGGGTAATCAATACTATTAAACGCTTCTGCATAGTTGAAATCTTTCCCCATTGGGTCATTATTCACACCATTCTGGCGCATAATATTTAATTTCAACTCGTTAGGCCACCATGCTCTATTTGTTCTTCCAAGACCAGCAACTATCTGATCAGGGTTTCCTAAAAAAGGACATTTTGCAACTGCATCTGGATCGTTAATGTCCCAGACATTGGTATGTTTATTATCCATAATATATATGTTTTGATTTTTTACTGAATAGGTTCTCTCAAAATTACAGCAATTAAGCGTTAATTGCTCATAAGATTTATCTATAAGATTTATTTAAGCATTGACAAACCTTATAGTGTTTATGGGATCTTATTTTATAGGGTTTAGTATGCTTTCGCGAAAGCGGGTAAAAAACAATAGCATATAAAAACAAGAACTGTTCTTTTCTATTGTTTCAAAAATGCTAATACCTGCTCTTTATAACTGGCTCCTATTGGAATTTCTTGAGTTCCTATTTCTACATCTACAGCAGTAAAAGCGGTAATCTTTGTCGTGTTTACCATATAAGATCGATGTGTTCTTAGGAATGTATGGGGAAGTTTCATTTCAAAATCGCTTAACCTGTCTTTAGTAACCACACGTTCTGAAGTCGTATGAATTCGTATATAATCTTTAATACTCTCTACGTATATA
>CAKZKZ010000498.1 GCA_937124495.1 uncultured Dokdonia sp.
TATACGTTTATTCCAACACAAAAAGAGTTACCAGTGATTCCGAGGTTGGGAATGTACCTTACGTTACCCAATGATTTTACAGATATCTCTTGGTATGGAAAAGGGCCACAAGAAAGCTATTGGGATCGAAAAACAGGTCAAAAAACAGGTGTGTATACAGGAAAAATTGTAGATCAATTTGAACGTTATTCACGTCCGCAGGAAACTGGAAATAAGACAGATGTGCGTTGGGTAGAGATTACATCAAATGAGGTATCCTTAATGGTTAATAGCCTCCAATTACTAAATACCAGTGCTTGGCCATTTGGTATGAAAGAACTTGATTTTACAAGTGAAGAAGCTGGTAAATCTGCATCAGGGTTAGTCCCTGTCACTAAAAAACATGGAGCAGATATAAAATTAGAAAACACTATACAGTGGAATATTGATTATTTGCAAATGGGACTTGGAGGTGATACTTCATGGGGTAGACTCGTACATCCAGAGTATACCATTCCTACAGATAAAAATTATACCTATTCATTTACTATTCAACCAACGTTAAACTTAAAATTATGAAATATCTTTTTTTAATACTCACGACAAGTGTTCTCTTTCTTAATTGTAAAGCTCAAACTACAGAACAAGATGATAAAAAAGCGATTCGAGCAATTATGCAAGCTCAACAAGAAGCTTGGTCTCAAAATGATTTGGAAGGATTCATGAAAGGTTATTGGAAAAGTGATTCTCTAAAATTTTATGGGAGTCGAGGACTGACCAAAGGATGGGAACAAACCCTTACTAATTACAAAAAAGGATATCCTACGAAAGATCATAGCGGTACACTTACATTTACCATAGAAGATATTTCAAAAATAGAGGAACATAGTTATTGGGTGATGGGACAATACCATTTAAAACGTAAGGTCGGGAATGCAAATGGTAATTTTCTAATCATTTTTAAACGCATTGACGGGGAATGGAAAATCGTGGCAGATATGTCTTCATAAATAACGAATGCAAGCTCCCTTAAAAACCCCATAGTCTATCATATACTTAATAAAATAGGTATCAAATACTTTTTAAAATATTAAAAAATGAATAAAATTAAATTCAATTTTTCAGCACTAGTCATTTTATTCCTCGTTATAGGATGTAAGACATCGCAACAACCTATTGCTGTGATTCAGCCTGTATCAATTTTTGAAAAACTAGCGCAGATCAAAAATGTTGTAAAAATCGAAAAGAAAACCTCTGTCAGCCATTTTGATGCCAATTATGAAATATGGTTTGAACAACCTATTGATTATACTGACCTATCCAAAGGTACATTCAGACAAAAGGTGTTATTAGGATTTGAGGATGATACATTACCCGTATTTGTCGAATTACAAGGGTATGGTATTTATACAGAAAAATCTGGTGAACTTGCAAATCACTATAGCGCTAATCAATTAACAATAGAACATCGCTATTTTAATAATTCTCGCCCTGAGAATATAGTTTGGAATACACTTACTATAGAAAATGCAGCCAAAGATCAAGCAAACATCATTAGTGCTCTAAGAAAAGCCATATACCCTACTTCAAAAT
>CAKZKZ010000499.1 GCA_937124495.1 uncultured Dokdonia sp.
TACGTCCATTGGTTTCTTTTTGGAGTTTTACATACGCATTATCTTCTGTTGTACTACGTACAATCAAACGAACGTTACGCCTCATATACACCTGTTCTCCATTGTCATCATACTCCATAAGGAAGTTATTAGAACGTCGTAAGTCACCAGGAAGTAAATCATTTCCTTTCATACGGATGGTAAGTGTATCATTTGCAGTAACGGCAAGCATCTCTTGAGTTGTTACTTTTCCTGTAAATGAATGTTCTGTGGCTTCACGTATTCCTATAACTCCTAGACCTATTACAGATAATAACCATATTCCTAAAAGGGATAGTTTTCCAGCTAGTGGCATTGATTTTAAGTTGCCAGCTAGTATTTTTAATCCTAGATAAAAAAGGAAGAAAAAAGGAATTCCCACTGCAAAGAAAACTAATAATGATGCTAACCAAATAGGTACTCCTGCTGTATTAATAAACTCTCCATAATTCCCTAAATCACCGTAAAATATATCTAATGTTCCTGCTGTGAATAATCCAACAAATAAGGATATAACTACTGCAGCTCCTGTGATCATAAAGAGTACACCAAAAATCTTAGCGAGTACCTTTAAAAAGAACATAATAATAGTTCCTAAGGTTTGAAAAAAACCCTGAGCTCCTTTTTTTGCTTGATTACCAAATTTATCATAATCTACATTTTTTACCGCGTCAGCCACATTTTCAAATCCTTCTTTTACTTTTTCTTGGATATTGTCAATGTTAACTGCCTTTCCCGTCATAGAGAGTTTATCGGCTGTAGTTGCTGCTTCTGGCATTAAAATCCATAGTAAGATATAGATCAATATTGGAGATCCAAACCCTATTAATACTAAGAATACCCATGCAAGGCGTATCCACAAAGAATCAATACCAAAATAATGACCTAAGCCACTAGAAACACCACCTATATATGCATTTTCTGAGTCTCTAAATAATTTTTTTCCAGAGCCAGATCTAGAAGAGGTGGTTCTTTTTGATTTTTTAGAAGATGGAGCATCTTCAAAGATATCGTCATCTACCATATAATCTTCAGGTTGTCCCATCACGGCAATAACTTCATCCAATTCTTTTGCGCTTATTACTTGACGTGCATCCTGAATTTTATCGCTAAAAAGTTCAGAAATACGTGCTTCTATATCTGCTATAATCTCATCTTCTCCGGTCACTCCTTCAAATGAACGTTTGATCGCAGTGAGATAGCGTTGTAATTTGGCATACGCATCTTCATCTATATGAAAGAAAATACCGGCTAAATTTATATTTACTGTCTTGTTCATTTTCTTGATTTTTTTGTTGAGGTTACTACCGTCACAGCGGTTTGTAATTCATCCCAGGTGGTTGTAAGTTCATTTAAAAAGAGTTGTCCTGTTTCCGTAAGCCCGTAGTACGTACGTGGCGGTCCGCTTGTGGATTCTTCCCAGCGATAATTAAGCAATCCTGCGTTTTTAAGTCGTGTCAGTAGTGGGTAAATAGTCCCTTCTACGACGAGTAACTTAGCATCTTTGAGTGTGTCTAAGATTTCGGCTACATAAGCATCGTCATCTTTTAATACAGACAGGATGCAATACTCTAGCACGCCTTTACGCATCTGTGCTTTCGTGTTTTCAACCTTCATAGATTTCCATTTTAATATGCGTTAAACTGTTCATTTTTTGATCGCTCTCTATAAAAAGAGACTTTGTTTGATTGATGTCCTTTAGCGAGTAAAGGAAAATTGATTGTGATTGATGATGTATTCTTTTTGAGTCCGCTTTCGCGAAAGCGAACCCAGTATTTTTAATTATAAACCATAGGCTTGATAATTGTTTGATCTATAAATACCAATGCAGCTATAAAAAAGCTAATGATAAAATAATTGATTAGATTAAATTTCCAATGGTACTTATAGGTTACTGCTACTTTATAAACGAGTCCAAATAAAAGGAGCGATACAAGAATAGGTAATGTCATTTTTCCAATACCTAGTGATTCACTTATACGAGCTTCATCATTGGAGTTGAATATTGATATAACAGCTGCTAAAAAACGCTGAATAAATGCGATGAATAATAATATATATACATATGTGTTGTTTTTTTTATATAAAAAATAAAAGAATATAAATGCAGTGATAATTGTAAATATTGGACCCGCTGCACTTACAAGTTGACGTTCCCAATTTTGACTATATGATCCTTCTGTGAGTGTCACTGTATTAAAAGTCATTGTCATATTATAACCCAATACTGTTCCCATTGTGTAATGTGCCATTTCATGAAAGAGAAATGATAGAAAAACAAAGAGCCCTGTCAATACTATGAATCTTATGTTTATAGTGTGCTTCACAGTTCTTCTGTTGTACTGGTATTGTTTTCATTTTCGTTCTCTCTCTCTTCAGGTGATAAAGATTCTTCTGTTGTTGAAGCTTTAATGAAGTTAATAGTGAACGGATATTTATAATTCTCTCCATTAGATGCTTTGATCGCAGCAGATACAACACTTACAATTTCAAGAATAGCGAGTCCTACAGCAAGCGTACCTACAACAATGGCAATAATTAATAAGGTGCTCATACCAGAAATATCTCCATGTGAATGAAAATGGTCATTAAATGTAATATGAGCATTCGTCC
>CAKZKZ010000500.1 GCA_937124495.1 uncultured Dokdonia sp.
ATTCAAACCCCCAAATAATAGCTAATGCAAAGCCTGCGAATAAATAGATAAAAAAGTAACTTAAGTAAAAAATAATCTTTCTTCTATTGACTTCTATCGATTTTACAAAACTAAAATTACGTATTGCTTTCTTGGTTAAGAAAATGGTAATCAGTACGATTGCAGCCAGAATCGCAGAAAATACTAATTGTTGTTGTTGCTGTGTCATTGATCACAAATTTACGAGTATTCTGTGTGTAAGTTACTTATGAGATATAATTTTATAGAAATAAAAATAAGAAAGCTTGATCAGGTGAATGTGTTTGGTTTTCCCGCTTTCGCGAAAAGTAACGAAGAGTCATTACAATAAAACCTTTTCTTCCAAAATTGAAATTAGTTCTGAGTCATAATACGTATAAATATCACGGATGTTTAAGACGGTTATTTTAGTGTAATACTTCGAACCAGTATGTTTTTTGATTTGATCTAGATGTTTTTGCTCCATCACATACACAGTATCTGCCCAAAGTAATGCATCTTCTGTCAGTTCTGTAGTGCCCTCTTTTCTGCAAATCTTACTATTTGTTCCAGCACTTAAAAATTGATGACTGTCATATTTTGAAGAAAAGTAATCTTCCGCCGTTTTTGACCGCTGTTTATTGGCTGAGCAAATGAATAGGATGTTCATTAATTGTCGTTACGTATTAAAATTAAGTGTTAAAACGTACGGGATCCCGTACGATTCCTCTTTTTGATAGTTCTATATTTAAAAATTTGTAAATATAAAAATCATTATTGTTTTTTCCGCTTTCGCGAAAAGCAACTCAGTACCCCATAATGCGAGTTCAAGATAATTATAGAAAGATGTGGTTTTCCGTATCCCTTAAACATAGGATTCTTTTATATTTACAAAAGACGAGCGTACTTGAAAGATTAAATTAAAAAACACCCGCTTTCGCGAAAAATAAATATGTCAAAAAAACTAACCCTATCCTGGCTTGAAACCTTCTTAATGGATGCCTGCGATATACTGCGTGGCAATATGGATGCTAGTGAATTTAAAGAATACATCTTTGCGATGTTGTTCTTAAAACGCCTTTCCGATAAATTTGAACAAGATCAAGCAACTCGACGTAAAGAATTAGAAGACAAAGGAATTTCTAAAGAAAAAATAGAACGAGCGCTCAATAAGGAGAATGTGTATGATTATTTCGTGCCACCTAGATCGAGATGGAACTACCCAACCATAAATGAAGCAGGACAAACGATAAACGAAGGCGTACTCCATCTTAAAAAAGATGTAGGTGACGCACTCAACAAAGCACTAGAAGCCTTAGAAGAAGCAAACCCAGATAAATTGACGGGCGTGCTTACAAACGTCAACTTTAACCGTACGATAGGTAAGAGTAAAAATGCATTGACTGATGAAAAACTCATTGAGTTTATTACACACTTCAATAAAGTAACGCTAACAGATGATCGTTTTGAATTTCCAGATTTATTAGGTGCAGCGTATGAGTACTTAATAAAATATTTTGCAGACAGTGCTGGTAAAAAAGGGGGCGAATTCTACACGCCTAACGAAGTTGTAAAACTATTAGTGAATCTACTAGAGCCTGCAAAAGATGCAAGTATTTATGACCCTACCTGCGGTAGTGGTGGGATGCTCATTGAAGCAAAAAACTATGTAGAAGCACGGTATGGAGATACCTCAAACCTCTTTTTCTCTGGACAAGAACTGAACGGTACTACGTGGTCTTTATGTAAAATGAATATGCTCTTTCACGACATCTATGCCTCAGAGATTTTACAAGGAGATACGATTGCTGACCCACAACATCAAGCAAATGGAGAGTTGAAAAGCTTTGATATTGTGATTGCAAATCCGCCATTTTCTAATAATTATAACGACATAAAAAACTTTAGAGATCGCTTCCAGTATTGGATGCCTAAGAAGAAAAAAGCCGACTTTATGTTTGTCCAACACATGATAAGTGTGCTTAAGGGTAATGGTCGTATGGCAGTAGTAATGCCCCATGGAGTACTTTTTCGCGGAAGCGAAGAAAAATCGATGCGTAAATGGCTCGTAGAACGTGGTTATCTAGAAGCTGTTATTGGTTTACCTGCTGGATTATTTTACGGAACAGGAATTCCTGCTTCTATTATTGTCATTAATAAAAAAGATGCGGCGACAAGAAAAGAAGTACTCTTTATCAATGCAGATCGTGAATACAAAGAAGGCAAAAACCAAAACAAACTACGCCCAGAAGATATTGCAAAGATTACCTATAGCTACAAACACAAAGAAGAAAGTAACGGCTATGCACAACTAGTTGACAAGCCGACCCTAGAAAAAGAAGATTTTAACTTTAATATACGTCGCTATGTAGATAATAGCCCACCAGCAGAGCCGCAAGATGTAAAAGCACATTTATATGGTGGTGTGCCCCTGAATGAGGTGGACGCTTTGGAACCTTTTTGGGAGAACTACCCACGGCTTAGAAAAACGTTTTTCACATCTAAGAGCGATAATTATGTGTCTTTTACAGAGGCCATAACAAGCAAAGAAGCTATTAAAGAACAAGTTACTGCCCACGAAGATGTACACGAGAAAAGAACCGACTATGAGATGGGCATCCAAGAATGGTGGG
>CAKZKZ010000501.1 GCA_937124495.1 uncultured Dokdonia sp.
GAACTCGTATGGCGGGTATTGAGAGTGTATACGCTTGCGCGAAAGCGCACTCAAAAGAAAGCCAAGACATGCCTGGTGCCGAAGAATTTGTCGAGAAAGCAAAGGAAGATGGAAATGAATTATTAAGTAAAGCTGCTGGTAAGTTATAAGAGCTAAAAATATGTTCTTTAACTCTATAGATTTTGCAGTATTTTTTTTAATTGTCTTTACACTGTACTGGGTAATTTCAAAAAATAAAAATTATAGAAACATACTTATTTTATGTGCTAGTTATTTTTTCTATGGCTGGTGGGATTGGCGATTTTTAGTACTTATTGCAGGAAGCTCTTGTGTAGATTTTATGATTGGGCAATTGTTACACAAAACAACCATTCAAAGCAAACGTAAATGGCTACTATGGATGAGTCTTGTTATAAATTTAGGACTTCTTTTTTACTTTAAATACACAAATTTTTTCATAGAGTCTTTTGTATCTTCTTTTAAGTTATTTGGAATAGATTTAGAGGTAAGTACACTATCAATTATTTTACCTGTAGGGATTAGTTTTTATACGTTTCAAACACTAAGTTATACTATTGACATTTATAGGAAGCAATTAGAACCTACAAAGGATATTGTTGCTTTTTTTGCATTTGTTTCTTTCTTCCCACAACTCGTAGCGGGTCCTATAGAACGTGCTTCAAAATTATTACCGCAGTTTTCTAAGTCGCATACATTTAATTATGAAGGCGTAAAATCAGGATTATTACTTATTGCGTTTGGGTTATTTAAAAAAGTAGTTATCGCAGATAGAGCTGCTGTTATTGTAAACCAAGTGTTTAATACTCCAGAAGATTATGAAGGAGTTCAAGTGATAATGGCATCATTTTTATTTGCATTTCAGATTTATTGTGATTTTTCAGGATATTCTGATATTGCTATTGGTGTCGCTAGGACATTAGGGTTTAACTTAACAAAGAATTTTGATACCCCTTATTTTTCGAGATCCATAACAGCATTTTGGCGTCACTGGCATATTTCTTTGTCTACCTGGTTTAGAGACTATGTATATATTCCTTTAGGAGGAAGCAGAAAAGGAAATCATAGAACATATGCCAATCTTTTTATCGTTTTTTTAGTAAGTGGATTGTGGCATGGAGCTGCAATTAATTTTGTGATTTGGGGAGCGATACATGGCATTATTATTGTTTTTGAGAAAGTAACATATACTGCAAAACAACCAGTTTATAAGTATCTAGGATTAGATAGAAATATATTTTCTAATAAACTTTTCTTTGGGATAATAACCTTTACGATTGTATGCTTTGCTTGGATCTTTTTTAGAGCAGCTACATTTGCAGATGCAACAATACTCATACGTAATATTTTTACAAATAATTATAGTTTATTAGTATCTGATGGACTTTATAAACTTGGACTTGAAAGAGGGAATGTAATTATTCTCTTTGGAGCTATCGGGTCTTTGATAGGTTTTGAGATTTTTTCAAAACGTTTTTCTGTAGTGTCACTATTAGCAAAACAATCCTATATCTTTAGATGGAGTATGTATTTAATAATAGCATTTGTGCTGTTGATTCTTGGATATTATGACAATGAAGGCACATCACAGTTTATTTATTTTCAATTTTGATAGATAGATGAAGAAGTTATATCTAAAAATGGCAGTATTTAGTTTCCTTTTTATGTTGATATTAAAAGGAATAGATGGTCTTGTGGTTCATTCTTCATCTTTTAGTGCTAATTATAGAAACTTTTTTCAAAAGGAAAAATCGTATGACTATGTATACCTTGGAAATTCTCTATCAAAACGTATGTTTGATATCAAGGAAATAGATAGTGTGTTAGATGTGCAAAGCATTAATTTAGGAAGCTCTGCGCAACATTTTTATATTACACATGCCATTTTTGATGAATTAGTCAAAAAAGAAGCGCTATACCCTGATAAGTTATTGATGATAGGTGTTTCTCCTTGGCAATTTAAATCCTTCACAAAAGAGGATTTAAAATACTTTCAAATGCAAGCGATAGACGAACTTGAGTTTTCTGCTAATTATGTCGAAATACTCGCACGTATGTATCACATAAATGAATATCCAATAGTAATAAGCCCTACCATACGTTTTCATAGCGATCTTTGTGAAAACATTAAAACGACACCTTCAAAACTGGAAGCGTCACTTAGGAGTAATGGTAAAGGATTTGATTATAATGTTACAAGACGATTAAGTAAAAAATTACGCGAGAGTAAAAAAGATTTACGAGAGGTAGCCGCTGCATACAATGCTTCTGTTAATGACGCTGTATCAGAATCTATAGGGGGTAGACAAGAGCAAATGCTTATAGATATGATAAAAGTGTGTAAAGAAAATAACATACGAGTGCTTTTTTATACAGCTCCGGCTATTAATATGTTATACGAGAAAAATGACCACGGGAAAATAAAATTCCTTGAAGAACTATTCGAATCTAATCAGGTAAACTATATTAATTTTAATAGAATTTTTAATGACTTAAAACTAACAGCTGATGATTTTAGTGATTATTCGCACTTAAATATATACGGGAATAAGAAAACAAATACTGTTTTTTTTGATAGTATTTTACCAATGTCAGGAGTTAATTACAGGTAATATACGCTTTCGCGAAAGCGCACTCAAAAGAAATCCAAGACATTCCAGGCGCTGAAGAATTTGTTGAGAAAGCAAAGGAAGATGGGAATGAGTTATTAAGTAAAGCTGCTGGTAAGTTTTAAATAAAATTACCATAATATAGACAGTTTTATGTTCAATACATAAGAGATAGACAAAACCAATACTATCTAAGAAATGATAAGTTTTTCCTATTGAAAATGGCTTTATCAGAAGTGTTTTACTGCGTTTATTTTTTATGCCGTGATGGCCGGAGGCGCAGTCGCAACCATCAGTGAGGTCATCGGTGAAATTCAAAAAG
>CAKZKZ010000502.1 GCA_937124495.1 uncultured Dokdonia sp.
ACAGACGGTCAAGATGGCCAAGATGGTGAACAAGGAGAGCAAGGCGAACCAGGATCCGCAAATGTGATTTATTCAGACTGGATTCCTTCAGGTTTTGCTAGTCCTATTACAGATGATTTTGATCAATTTGAATTGGATGTGCCACAATTAAATGAAGTACTTCAAGATTCTGGTGTCATATTGGTGTATGCACGTAGATCAACATTAATTTACCCAATACCAATTACTTTTTTTGGCAGCCTAGATGAGAATTATAATTGGAGACTATTAACAACTAATGATGATTTTATAGCTGTTAGAGTCAACTCAACAGATGGTGGAGTGATAGGAGAACCATTTTTAAATGACGAGTATCGTTATGTGTTAATTCCTGGAGGACAAGAAGCAGAGGGTGGACGTTCGTTCAGTGCTCAGGATTACCAAAATATGAGTTATGAAGAAATAGCTCAGCTATTTGATATTAAAGATTAAGAAATTTCACCCCTATTTATCAAAAGCAGTTAAGGATTCTTAACTGCTTTTTTTGTATTTTACAGTATGGCACATCACCATCATCATGCGCACGGTCATACACATGATACCAGTAATATTAAAGTAGCTTTTTTTATCAATTTGCTCTTTACGATTATTGAGATTATAGGCGGTGTGATGACTAATAGTATCGCTATCCTATCAGATGCAGTACATGATTTAGGCGATAGTTTGTCATTAGGACTAGCATGGTATTTTCAAAATTATTCAAAGAAAAAAAGAAGTCCATCTTTTAGTTATGGATATAGTCGCTTTTCTTTATTAGGAGCTATTATTAACTCCATTGTCCTAGTCGTGGGGAGTATTTTTATTTTTATAGAAGCCATCCCAAGGCTTATAGAGCCTCAGCAACCAGAAACACAGGGAATGATGATTCTAGCAGTGTTGGGTGTTGTCTTTAATGGCGCAGCTGTATTGCGTTTAAAAAAAGGAAGTAGTGTCAATGAACGTGTCGTTTCTTTACACTTATTAGAAGATGTTTTAGGATGGGTCGCCGTATTGATAGGATCTATTATTATGCACTTTTTTGATATTCCTATTATTGATCCTATTTTATCTTTAGGGATTGCACTATTTATTCTGATCAATGTCTATAAAAATTTGAAAGAGGCTATCCAGATTATCATGCAAGGCGTACCAGATGATACGGATGTAAAAGAAGTAGAGCGTAGACTTCTATCTTATACAGAAATAAAAGAAATTCACGATATTCATGTCTGGTCTATGGATGGAGCATATAATATTATGACGGCTCATATTGTTGTAGGTCATGAAGGCTCTCTTAAGGAGTTAGAACCTCTTAAAAATAAAATACGAGATGATTTAAAAGAACTCCATATAGAACACGTTACCTTAGAGTTTGAGGTGATGGAGGAGAACTGTAAGATCACTGATTAATTGAAATAGTGTTCTAATAATGTAACATAAAGGCATATTTATTGTCTATTAGGCCATCACTCAAATATGCAAACTATCACATTAATGCAAATTCCAGGAGAACCTCAATTTTCGCTTTTTGACCTTCTTATATTGATCGGTATTACGCAAGGCGTTGTGATGAGTATATTATTGTTTCGCTCAAAAAATAATAAAAGAAGCAATCCTTTTTTGGCAACAGCATTACTTGCATTTTGTTGGGTAAATACAAAAATACTTTTGCTTACATTAGACCTCTGGGATACGGCTTTTTTTAGATATTTTCCTAATGGAGCAGATGTGGTGATTGCACCCTTAATTTATTTTTATTTTACCTCTCTGGTAGACGCTACATTTCGTTTTTCGCGAAAGCATATCCTACATTTTATCCCATTTATAGTATTACAAGCCTATTTATGCATCATTTATTTTTCATTGATAGGAACTTCTGATTTTGCAGAAAAAGACCGCATTGCAAATAGCTTCTACTTTAACTTCGCCAAAGATGTAGAAAACTACGCAGCACTTATTTCTATTGCGGTGTATCTTTATTTGTCTTTAAGGAAATTGAAGATTTATAAAGAATGGATGAATAATGTCACATCTGATAGTACGTTTCCAGATTTTAAATGGCTTAGACATTTAGTGTCTTTATCCATCATTATTGGCGCTTTCTTGTTTTTTAATTATAGTGCAGATCTTCTTTTTGGGCTTAAAGAAAGCACCGATCTTCATTGGTCTACTTTTTCACTGTTTGCGTCCTTTTCTGTGTATTATTTAGGTGTGGTAGGATATCAGCAACCTAATTATGAATTAGGCGTTCAAGAGGATATTTCTGTAGTGTCATTTCAAGAAAAAAAGGAAACCATAAAAACAGTCTTGCCTTCTCAAAAAAGTATGGAAATAGAGCAGGCTATTAGACATGCATTAGAAGAAGATAAAGTATTTTTAAATCCTACATTAAATATTCAAGAGCTTTCGCGAAAGCTTACTCTGTCGCAACAAGAAGTGTCTCAGGTGATCAATGCTAATTTCCATAAGAAATTCAGAGATTTAATTAATGAATATCGAGTCGAAGAAGTAAAGAAAAAATTACATAGTGAAGACATGGCATATATGTCTATCCTGGGTATTGCATTGGAATGTGGTTTTAACTCAGAAGCTACGTTCTATCGAATTTTTAAAAAAAATACAGGCCTCTCTCCAAAAGAATATAGACTACAGTCCAAATAATCTATTTTTTTGCTCTCAAAACGTGTTTTGAGAAGTGTTAGTACTATAAAATCCCTTTGTTTGCAATGTGTCATATGAAAATGATCACATTCATTTTTTTGATACGATCATCATCAAATCAATCAAAAAACAATCAAAGATTATTATGGATTACTTTTTTAAAACATTCTCATTTTTTATTTTCTGCATCACCTTCAATTCTTGTGCTCAAGGTAAAAAACCATTACAACCTCATGAAGTTACCGCCTTTGTACACGTAAATGTACTCACGATGCATGATTCTATCCCTTTGATGGATCAGACTGTGATCGTGAAGGATGATGCTGTTGCAGAGATAGGACCTTCTTCTGCGGTAAGCATACCTGAAAATGCACTGACAATTGACGGAAACTATCAAAAATATGTGACACCTGGATTAGTCGATGCACATGTACATCTTCATAGATCTAAAGCAAAAGAATGGGTTACTTATTTTGTTTCTAATGGAGTAACAACAGTGTTTAATTTAAAAGGAAATAAAAAGACCTTAGGGCTTAAAGAAAAAGTCAGGAAAAGAGAATTATTGGCGCCAGATATTTATACAACAGGACCTTTTATAGGAACGACCAGTAAGCAACTTGATAAGGTGACTAAAAAAGATATGGAAACAGCTGTTCTGAGTCAAAAAAGAGCAGGGTATGATATGATGAAAATTCATGGCAACATGACGTTAGAGGTTTATCAACATCTTTTTTTAATTTTTCTAACTGAAAAGCAAACACTTTTTTTTCACTTTTTTTTACTTCAATAAATGTTGTTGTAACACTTAGTAAAACCGCTTCGAGAATTGAGCATAAGAATGAAAAAAAGATAGAAAATGTGGCAAAAACAAGTAAAAGTGTCATAATATAATTTGGTGCGATAAAGATACTAAAAAAAGAAAACCGTAAGTAATTAGACTTACGGTTCTTTATTTTATAGATTTAAGTTGTTAAAAAATGTAATTAACTCCTAAGCCAAATACTTCTTTAAATTGCACTTTGCTCGATGCATTATCATCTACAATTGTGTGGAAATTTAAGTTGGTAGATAAATATTTGTTGATTTGCATTACAAAGTTCAATTGGTAATCGATATCAAAATTTTGCGGATTGTCTAGGTAGTTTGTATATACATTTAATATGTTTTCCATAGAAATATTTTCCATCACTGTAGTTTTGTAGTTTAATGAACCATTAAAACCAAACTCGTAACGTGTATTTTTTCCTAAATCGGTTCCGTAACTTCCAGAAAACTCATCAGAAACCATCGTGATTTTTGAAGTTAGCGGTGCTAAATTGATTTTAAAATTATCAGATTTTTTCCATAACATACCTGGTCCAAAACTTAAATATCCTGGTGCTAAAAATGCCGATGTTTTTGTTT
>CAKZKZ010000503.1 GCA_937124495.1 uncultured Dokdonia sp.
AATCTTTACACGGTCTAAAGCCCTCAATGTTGGTAAGTCTGCTCCAACTGGGATATCATTTACCGCTGTAAGACGAATGTCAGGTTTAGGAAAAGCTAATTTCATAGCAGGATCCCCGAAAAAGAAAATTACCCTACGTTGACTATTAGTCACTTGATTTTTTGCGCGCCTTACATGTTCAGCTGCACTTACAAGTTCATTATCATTAAATCCAAAAATTTCTGCTGCAATAGCATCATTAAAATCTAATCCTACACTAACAAAAATTTCTCTTGTTGTTGCTACCATAGCAACAGCCCCTCCATCTGCACTCCAAATAAAACCTTCTCCTCCTGTAGGCCGTAATGGATTATCAAATTTTGTAAACTCACATGTTACTGTGATCAGTAGAGGAAGTCGTTCATCATTTGCAAGCGCATCCACCTCATTTTGTGTAATAATAGTTTCTGAAGCTAAAAGCTCTTCACCTCCATGCCCTAAATAAGTCACTACTAAAGACCCCAATTCCAAAGCATTAGAAATGGTTTCATTTACTTGAGGATATCGATCCCCACCTGCAGATGATTGTTGCTGGAATGCATCACTGTATATTTTTATAACATTCGTAGAAGGTCTCTGATTCTCAATCTCATCACTTAAGGCATCCAGATTTACTTGTAATCCAAAATGACCAAGTCCTGGTTCATCTGCATCATCAGAAATCATGACTAAATTATTACGCCAACGACCAAATGATTCCCTTGTATCGTAACTTATAATTTTATCTACTACAGTAGTCGCCAGCGATGGAGTATCTGCTATAATACGTCCCACAGCAATATCTAATCGATCATTTGCCCCAGAAGGATTAGGATTACCACCTCCAGAATTCTCAACAAATCCCTCATTAGGATCCATAAATCCAAAAAAGTCATCAGACATAATAGAAGAGGCTAAGCTAAAACTCTCTTCAGTTTGGAAAGTTGGGATGATATTATTATTCCCAAATAATCTGTCTTTATAATCGACAGAAGCATCTCCGAATAAACATAAATATTGCACTCTACTTGCTTCTGAAGAAGCATTATCATAGACATACTTTACAAAATTACGAATGGCCCCAATATCCTGACTACCACTACCAAACTCTTCATAAATATCATTAAGTGTCACTACTTTTACATTAAGTCCTCTAAAAGATCTGTTATGCTGTGCAAGCCTTTCTGCCTGAGGACGCAGCAAATCCCCCGTAATCATTAAGTAGTCGACATCTTGAAAATCTCCATTATCATTCTGAAAGACAGTTCCTTTCAAATCTTGATTAGCAACTCTTGTATTGTTGCTTTCTCTTAAAGGCACCAAATAATCTGAAGGCGTAACCGCCACAAAACGACGTAAAGTTCCTAATGGGCTTTTAAAACGTATCTCTCCTTGTCCTCCTTCATTAATCGTTGTTGTGATCGCTTCTTGATCTGTTACATCCCAAATTTGTGTATAATCACCAGCATTACCAAAAACATATTCCCCTAAACCACTTAGCGTAGCGGCTTCATTCTTTTTAAAATTAATCTGTGATCCTGTACCTTGAAGTCCTCTTGGCACATCCAGACTAATAAAATCCAAATAGCCTAAACTAGATGGATTTCCTCCATTATTATAGGTAAGTGTTATTGTTACATCCTCCCCAGAGATAGGTACATCTACTTCAAAATTTCTTCCCGTAGCTAAATTTATATTACTGATAGGTGAAAGTATTGCAGTTCCTACAGAAGAGCCATTTACAGCAATCTCAAAAGATGTTTGAGATTCTGAAGCTGCCGCTAAACGAACTTTTAAATTAGACATTTGACTTGACACTACATTAGGAAATGTAAACTCAAAACTTTGTTCATTCTCAATATTAAATTGCTCCCCAAACCATCTACGACCTACCAATACAATGCTTTCTAAATCCTCTTCGTGAAACTGATAATCATCAAATGTTGTAAACGTAGCATTTGCAGCTGCAGCAGGTTGACTCATAGGCTGTACTCGCAACCCTTCGTTTCCTCTGGCTGTAATATAATAGTAGGATCTATCTGAATATGGATTGATATTAGTATTTAACTCTTCGTGAAACTTTCGAGAGCTTTCTCCAAAAAAGAGTACATGGTCATTACCACTAAATGCTCCATCTTCTCCTCCTACCACCTGTATAGGAATCTCCCTTAAGTCAAACAAAGTCTCTCCATTTTCGCTATTCCTTAGAGGTAATGGTGAGCCACCCAATCCATATACTTTAATAGTTTGTGGATCAATACCATCTAATGACAAGCCCATGCTTTGAATAAAATTGCGTGTAAGTTGATGCACTCCTGTCCCTTCTACGTAAAACTTATAGTAATCCCCTGTTGCTAAAATTGAATTTGTGATGGCTATTGAAGATCTGACATTAGATGCTTTCGCGAAAGCGTATGAAACCTCAGCACTCTTAATACGTTTATATTGCCCATTTACAACAACAAAAGGAGTCACACTTAAAACCGCATAATATGCATCTCTCGCTTGCCCTGTTTGTAATGTATATGAGAGTTCTGATTCAATTTTATCTTTATTGAGCTTAGACAACTGAGATGTTGGAATAGACTCATATACTACATTTTCAAGTCGAACGCTATTTTCTGAGATAGGCTGATTCACATTCCACTGTGACATATACACCCACAAACCTTCTTCATTTTGAGAAAGCTGTAAAGAGCTACTTAATGGAGCGCTAGTATCTTTAATTATTTCTTCCCAATCTAACGATAGGCGTGCTTCTTGGGAGAAACCAAGAGCGCAAATAAGAAATATAAATATAGAGGAGAGTATTTTCATCATATATCGTAACGACAAATGCTAATCAATAGTATCAAAATAGGCTGATATTTGATTATTTTTTTTTGTTTACAATAATAAAGAATAAATACCTACGTTACTAATGGGTTGACTAAAACCACTAAAATTAAATTTGATGACTGCTTTTAATAAATTAATATTGTAATTTTCGTGTTAATTGTTATATTGCGATCCCAAATCTACTTAAGCAAAAACCAATGAAATTAAATCTTGCGCTAAAAATCTTTGCTCTTGCTACTGTTTCCCTCACAGTTGCTAGTTGTAGCAAATCGAATAACTACAAAGACAGTTCTCGAGGTACCGGCTGGAAAGTTGATGGTAAAGATGGAGGCTTTAAAGCCAACACTGACTATGACGAACAAGCAACAGGACCTGGGCTTGTATTTGTAGAAGGAGGAACTTTTACCATGGGTAAAGTTCAAGATGATGTTATGCATGATTGGAATAACTCTCCAAATCAACAGCATGTGCAGTCATTTTACATGGATGAAACTGAAGTAACTAATGTAATGTATTTAGAGTACTTAGATTGGTTAAAGAAAGTATTCCCTCCTACAGATGAGAATTACCGTAATATATACGTAGGTGCTTTACCAGATACATTAGTATGGAGAAACCGTTTAGGTTTTAACGAAACGATGACTGAAAACTATTTACGTCATCCTGCTTTTGCTGGATACCCTGTTGTAGGTGTAAGTTGGCTTCAAGCTGTTGAATTTGCAGATTGGAGATCAAATCGTGTAAATGAGCTTATTCTTGAAGAACAAGGATTTACTGCTCGTGGAGCACGTAATGATGTAGATGCAAGTTCTACTTTTGACACAGAGACTTATTTAAATTCTCCTACGTTAGCGTATGGAGGAAGTGATAGTCTTGCTAGAGGTGGTAGAGCGAGTGAATCTAGAATGAAAAGAAACGATAGTGTA
>CAKZKZ010000504.1 GCA_937124495.1 uncultured Dokdonia sp.
GCCGATCTAGGAGGTGATACCAGTGATGGTGTACATTTTAATTCTACGTGGGCTCTAGAAGATGGAAATTTTCTAGAGAATGGCTATGCACATTATGGAGAGGCGTTACAATGTCCAAAACTAAAAAATCAGAAAAGAATAGCAGTCTTGACAAGTAGATATACCGTAAGTGCAGGTGAGGTTGTGGTGTCTAGTCTTAAAGGGCAAACAAATGTTAAGGTCATAGGGGAGAAGACAGGTGGACTTTCTAGTACAAACGGATGGTATGTCTTATCGGATAAATGGGTGTTTGCTCCTATGCAAGCCTATTTTATGAGTAAGGACAAGACTGTACATACAGATGGCATCAACCCAGATATCAGTATCAATGAACAGTTGAATATCACTGATTTGTTTCATGGAAAGTGTATTGACAGGGCCATACAATGGATTCGTACGGGTTCTTAAGAGATAGTATAATTATTTATTATTCTACAGAAAAATAAAACTGATTGTCTGGCGAAGCGTTGACTATAGAAGTTGTGATACGTATAGTGCCTAGTGATGAACTCGCAAAAAAATCATATTGCTCTAAATAAGGTATAGGGCCTATGAAAAAGTTACCTTGTTCTTTTAAAACAATACCTAAACGAGCTTTGTAAGTAGCATTTTCTTTTAAGAGTTCTATCTGTATAAATTCTTCTGAGATGTTTACATTACCCGTCGTCTCTATAACTTCTTCGGAGGAAAGTATGATAGGTTGAGGATTATCAAATGCAGTATTTTTATTAAGTATCATACTACCGCTAATAAGAATATCATCACCAAGTAATTCTTCGATAGAATTGGTCTGATCCTCTATTTCAAAAGTATCTTGAAATACGATATCAAGATATAATGTATCGTTAAGTGCAAGGTTTGAGGCTTCATTCTCAACAGTTATCGCTTCTAACTGAGTACTATCTAAATGTAAAGAATCAATATCATCATCACCGCACCCACAAGCAGCTGCACAGAGAATAATAAAGGTATATGCTGTTATAAATAATTTCATGATTTTATGGCATAAAAAAATGACGCCGAAAAATTGAATTAAGCTTCAGCGCCATTTTGTATTGTGTTATATATAAATCTAAACTTTACTCTTCGTCGGGGTCGGCTTCAACAACTTTATTACAACTAAATTGAAGTAGTAAAAAATTAATTACTACTAAAACACCGATTATTATAAAAAATGTATTCATCCCCTGGGTTATTAGTTATATCTAATAGATGTAAAAAAGTAGATAAGGTTGCGTCTAAAGTTAAAAAAAATACAAATTATTATAAATTAATATAAAACTCTCTTTCATCTTTCTCATTTTCAATCATTTGTAATTCTAATAATTTTGATTGAACTCTAAGAATTTCTTCAGAAGTGATTTGTTCTTGAGACCAAGTAGTCCCAGATAACCATTTTTGGATGTCCTCTAGCTTTTGTTCATAGCGATGTGCTAGTGTACGATCTATAGAAGGGATGTTTTTAAAATCATGAGTCACTTGATTAATGATATCAAGCACTATTTTTATTTCATTGCTTTTAGAAGCAATAGCATCAGGATTGCCTGCAATTACAAAACAACTCCAAGGAGTAGGAAAATCACCTAATCTTCTAAAAATACCAGAATCTACGATAGGCTTTGTGGTAAAATGTTCCCACATAAAGTAATCGGCATCTCCATTGGTTAGTGTTTCAACAGCATTCTCTAAGGTATTTACGACTTCAAAATTTAATTTTGTAGTATCCCATCCTCTTTGTTTAGCTTGGACATGTGCCATTACATGGGATCCAGATCCATACCGACTGATGGCCGCTTTTGCATGCTGAAGTTCATCTATCGCTGTAAAAGGACTATCATGAGATACGTGTACGCCCCATAGGAGGGGAGAAGAAACATACAATTGTAAAATCTTTGAAGGATTTCCATTAGCAATATCTTTGATAACACCTCCAGTAAGAATGACCGCAAGATCTATTTCTTTTGCTCGTAATGCTTTATTCATAGCACCTGTACCTTCTGGAAACTCAACCCATTCTACAGATACGCCGGCTTTTAAAAATAATCCTTCTTCTAAGGCTAAGTGCCATGGAAGATTAAAATGCTCAGGAACGCCTCCTATTCTTATGTTCTTCATCTAAATCGTACTATGGTGTAAAATTACATAAATCCGCTTACATAGTCGTAATACGGTCTAATGTATATTGTATTAAACGGTCTATAGATGTGCTAGACTGTTTTGTAAATTGTCCAGTCACTCTATTAGCTAATATCACATTCAAAGAGATGGCTCTATGCCCTAAAAGTTTAGCCAAACCGTAGATACCTGCTGTTTCCATTTCTAGATTGGTTATTTTGCTTTCGCGAAAGCGGAATTCTCCTAACTTCTGGTTCATACTCGCATCTGAAGTCTGTAAGCGCAAGACTCTGCCTTGTGGTCCATAAAAACCAATATTAGTGGCTGTAAATCCTTTTATGATTTGATCAGACAGAAAATGACTCGCAAGGTCACGATCACAAGTGACTACGTAGGGCTCGCTTTTTTGAGCTGCCCAATCCATGTGTTTTACAAATGCTTGTTGTACATCTGGATGCTGAATATGCGTACTATCATAAAAATGAAGTAATGCATCAAGACCTATCGCCATATCACTTAAAAGAAAGCTGTCTACCGGGATATCTTCTTGTATAGCACCACTGGTTCCTATACGAATGATATTAAGGGCAGTATGTGTCTCTTTTACAGTTCTCGTTTCTAAATCAATATTAACAAGCGCATCTAGCTCATTAAGGACAATATCAATATTATCGGTACCTATTCCTGTAGAAATAACCGTAATGGGTGTTCCTTTATAGGTTCCTGTGGTTGTTTTAAATTCTCTACGTTGTGCCGTATGCGTAATGGTATCAAAATAAGCCGTTACGGTATCTACACGATCAGGATCTCCTACAGTAATGACTGTTGGAGCTACATGTTCTGGACGAATATGTAAATGATATATACTGCCGTCAGGATTCAAAATAAGTTCAGAAGCTGGAATCGCCATAACGTTATTGTTTTATAAGTTGATGTGTGTCTTTTTGGTATGCGTAGGCATATTTTGAAACCCCTCCAAAATAGCAATGTTTCTTTTGATCTGGTGCTTCCAGATGATCGCCATTTAGCGCGCGTTCTCCTTTCTCATTGATTACAAAACACTC
>CAKZKZ010000505.1 GCA_937124495.1 uncultured Dokdonia sp.
AACCACTTTACGCCCAGAGCAACGTGCTACCACTGTACAATCCCAAATTCCAGGGCGTATAGAAAAGTGGTATGTACAAGAAGGAGATTATGTAGAAAAGGGAGATACGATTATGCATATCTCTGAAGTAAAGAATGACTATTTTGATCCTAACCTCATCGCACGAACAGAACAACAAATAAATGCAAAATCCAGTTCTGTTACTGCTTATCAAGGTAAAGTAAACGCACTCAATAATCAGGTGAATGCTTTACAACAAGAACGCGTTCTTAAACTAGAACAAGCACGTAATAAACTGTTACAATCTAAATTAAAAGTGCAAAGTGATAGTATAGATTTGGAAGCGGCTAAAACTAATCTTACCATAGCA
The DNA here is from genome assembly GCA_937124495.1 of uncultured Dokdonia sp. Taxonomy (GTDB): domain Bacteria; phylum Bacteroidota; class Bacteroidia; order Flavobacteriales; family Flavobacteriaceae; genus Dokdonia. The sequence goes on from CAKZKZ010000505.1 coordinate 371, forward strand.
GAACGTCAATATGAGCGTACAGAGCAATTACAAGCTGAAGGGTTGAAAGCGACAAAAGATGTAGAAGACAAACGCCTAAAATTACAGGAAACACAAGCAAAACTGATCTCTCAGAAAAATAAATTATTGACCAGTAAAAACAATGTCATCAATGCGCAAGTAGAAATCACACGTACAAAAGCTACCTATATAGATAAGATTTCTAAAGCGCAAAGTGATAAGTTTACAGCATCTTCTAGCGGTTTTGACGCAGAAGCACAGGTAACAAAATTAGAAAACTCATTATCTAACTACCAGATACGTAGCAGTCTGTATTATGTACGTGCGCCACAAAGCGGCTTTATCAATAAAGCCATAAAAGCGGGTGTAGGTGAAACCTTTAAAGAAGGAGATAAACTCATTAATATCATGCCTGATAATGCAGATCTAGCCGTAGAGATGTTTATCAATCCTATAGACTTACCATTAGCCCATAAAGGAAGTGCGGTTCGTATTCAATTTGATGGGTGGCCAGCGATCATTTTTAGCGGATGGCCCAATGTGTCTACAGGAACCTATGCTGGAAAGATCGTAGCCGTAGAGACCTTTATAAGTGACAATGGCAAGTACAGATTATTAATTGCACCAGACCCTAATGAAGAAGAGTGGCCTAAAGCATTACGTGCCGGTTCGGGTGCGCGTTCTATCGCTTTGCTAGACGATGTCCCGATCTGGTTTGAGCTTTGGAGACAGCTTAACGGCTTCCCTCCTAACTATTATCAAGCAGATTCAGCAACTAAAAAGACAGCTTCAAAATGATGAAACCATTTTTGTACATCCTTTTATTTCTTTTAGGGTCCGCTTTCGCGAAAGCGCAAACAACCACACTCCCAGAAACTGAAAAAATATTAGGTTTTGAAGAATATCTTGGCTACGTAAAACAGTTCCATCCTTTGGTAAAACAAGCAGGATTAGTACTCACCGAAGGACAAGCTGAAGTATTGAGGGCCCGTGGAGGGTTTGATCCGAAAATCATCGCAGACTACAATCGTAAAGATTTTAAAAACAGTGAATATTATGACCTATTTGATGCTAAACTCAAAATTCCAACCTGGTATGGTATTGAGTTAAAAGCAGGTTTTGAACGTAATGAAGGGATCTTCTTAAATCCAGAAAACTTCTTACCAGATGACGGTCTTTTTTCGGCAGGAATCTCTGTAGATATAGGACAAGGTTTTTGGATCAATGAACGTATGGCAACCTTACGAAAAGCAAAGTTCTTTAGACAACAAACACAAGCAGATCGTGACTTACTCATCAACCAAGTAATATATGATGCTTCCCTTGCGTATTTTAAGTGGTTACAAGCCTATCAAGATGCCATCACATTTGAACAATTTGTGAGTAATGCCCAACTGCGTTATGAAGGAATTCAAAAAAACGTAGAAGTAGGAGAAAGTGCCCAAATAGACGCTACTGAAGCATTTATTTCATTACAAAATAGACAATTGAGCTTAGAACAGGCAAACGTAGTATTATTCAATGCCGGGATGCAACTCTCTAACTTTTTATGGCTTAATAATGACACCCCGCTTGAGCTGGAAGATAACGTAATCCCAAATCTGAATATCAAAAGTGAAATCGATATATCCTTACAAATTGCAGGACAATCGCTGGAGACATTTACGGTGACCGATCATCCTAAATTACAATCCCTGAATCTTAAACTAGAAGCACTACAAGTAGATCGAAGCCTGAAAGCAAACAAGCTACTTCCTAAATTAAAATTGGAATATAATTTCTTAACGGAGACACCAGATATAGGAAATAGTTTTCTAGCAAACCAGTACAAAGGGGGTATC
>CAKZKZ010000506.1 GCA_937124495.1 uncultured Dokdonia sp.
CACCTTTCCAATGATTCTATTAAAATACTATTAAGATGTACTTAAAAAATTAGAGGTTTGGCTTTACAACAGGAGTGTTGTTTGTCGATTTTATGTGTATTTCATCGATTATTAATTAAAAATGCGTATTTTTAACAAATTTTGTTAAAGACATTTTTTAATTAAAAAAGCCCCTAAATCTTAAAGCTAATTACATCATGAACAAAAAAATACTATCCATTTCTATTATCTTAATAGGAATCTGCTGTTTTCTATTTTTCTATGATTTTGATAAAAAAGAAACAAACGATGAGGTACCACAGGCGTTAACTTCTTTGAAAAAAGAAAAAAAAGGAAAAAAAACATTAGAAGAAAAACGACGTACTGTTGAACAACGTACTGCATTTGATTTTAACATGCAGAAGGACCCTGTGACAGGAGTAATCCCAAGGGTAGAAAAAGCGACAGAACTTGAGGTCGCTAGACGTGAAAAAATAAATAGTTTAAACGCAAATTCAGATTCAAGAGCCTTTACGACTCCTTATGAATCTAGAGGGCCTTCAAACTTAGGCGGGCGTACAAGAGCTGTTGTAGTAGATCTTAGTGATAATACAGGGAACACAATGCTTGCTGGTGGAGTCAGCGGAGGAGTGTTTAGAACCACAGACGGAGGAACATCATGGATTAAAGTATCTGAAAAGGGTGATATTCATAACGTAACCGCTATAGCACAAGATCCAAGAGTTGGATTTCAAAATGTCTGGTATTATGGAACTGGAGAATTAGCAGGAAGTGCTGATATAGGACAAGGGTTTTATAGAGGACAAGGAATATGGCAATCTGTAGATGGTGGACAAACTTGGACACAAATACCAGATACAAATTCAGATTTTGAAACTTTTGATGGACCATTTGATTTTATACACTCTCTAGAAGTAAGTCCTATAACTGGAGAGCTATTTATAGCGGCCGTACGAACGATATTGAGATATGATGGGGTTAATTTTACAACAGAACTATCAGATAATAATTCTATTTTTACAGATGTAAAAGTAACTTCTACAGGACGCGTTTTTGCAGCACTTGGTGAAACTAGTACTAGTAATGGAGTCTATACATCTCCAACTGGAACTGGAAGTTATACACGTATTGCTCAAAATGGATCTCCAGCAGCATGGGCATCTACAGGAAGAATCGTATTAGGTATCGCACCTTCTGATACAGATGTGGTGTATGCATTATTTAATAACGGGACTCAGAATAATGGAGTTAATGGTGCTATAGAGGCCGATTTATGGCGTTATGATTTAGGAACAAATACTTGGACAGATTTTTCTGGAAAACTTCCGGATGAACCAGGAGGAGATTTGGCAGGAAATGACCCATTTTCTATACAAGGCGGATATGACCTTGAAGTGTCTGTAAAGCCAGATGATGTAGATTTTGTTGTTATTGGTGGTATAAATCTTTTTCGTATTTCAGATATCGTAAATGATGCTACATTTGAGCGTATTGGAGGTTATATTAATAATTTGAGTTTTGCATCTTACGGTTCTGGTGATGCTGCTGCAAATGATGGTGATACGCATCATCCAGATATTCATGACTTAGTTTTTAGTCCTTTTAATGCAAATACTTTGTTATCAGGTTCAGATGGAGGTGTACATACAACCGATGTAACTTCTGGAACCGTACGTTGGACAGCTCTCAATGATCAATATCAAACGTATCAATTTTATCATGTAGGAATGGATCCTCAGGCTGGGTCAGATATTGTTATGGGAGGAGCCCAAGATAATGGGACTACTATAGGAGGTACTGCCATTGCCTTGCCAGATGTGACTAATAGTACAGATATGTTTGAAGTTTTTGGAGGAGATGGTGTAGCGGCTACTATAGGTAGACGAGGAGCTGCTAATACAATAGCAAATATAGACCTGTTTTTTGGAGCACAGAATGGAACACTATTTGCCAATGGACCATTTCGTGCTGGATCTACAGGAGGTACAAATGTATTTATAAGCCCATTAGATCCAACAGTAACACAAGCTTTTTTACATGATATTGCTCCTGCAGGAGCTAATAGTAGTATTTTTGTTACCTATTTTCATTTAGATCCAGATTCAAATACCCTGTATTATGCAGATGGGACTACTATCTATAGAGCAAATAACTCTCAAACAGTTATATCTAGCAGTGGATGGACCGATATAGGTAGCTTATCAACTGCTCAAAATATACGTAGTATAGCATCTACAAGAGGCGCATACAGTACTAGTAGTTTTACATTGATAGGAGGTGAGAATGGAGGTGTTTTTAAACATCTTGATCCTCGAGGCACTAATCTTAATACAGCCGACAATATTACACCTGGAGGTGCATCTATATTGGCAAACTCTGTAGTAAGTGGTGTAGCGATACATCCTACAGACTCTGATATTGGAATGGTGGTATATTCAAACTACGGAATTAATAATATATATGTTACTTCAAATCTTACGGCTGCAAACCCTACATGGACCCTTGCAGAGCGTAACTTATCATCACACTCTATACGATCTGCAGCGATTACAGAAGTAGATGGGGTGATTACTTATTTTGTAGGTACTGCAAGAGGATTGTATTCTAGTACTAATCCAATCACAACAGATTGGACCCTTGAATCTCCAGATCAAGTAGGACTGGCTGTTGTAAGTAGTTTGGTACATCGACCTGATGATAATATACTGCTTGTTGGTACACATGGTAATGGAATGTATCAAGCGAATTTAGACTCTTGTCCAGATACCACTACGTATACAATTGCTGGTGGATGGGATAATGGAGCGCCTACCGCTTCTGTAAGAG
>CAKZKZ010000507.1 GCA_937124495.1 uncultured Dokdonia sp.
ATCTTATTTTTTAATAACCCTATGTTTTATAGATATATAATACCAATGATCACTTAAAATATGTGTTTTCATTTTGAATACTGTTTTGTTTGCTTCTTTGATGGTAAAGGAAATGAAAGGTTTCAAACGAAACTTTAGTATTCAGTGCATGTCTTAATTTTTAGAAAAATGAAAATAGTGAATAAAAAAGGGAGGCTGTTAAGCCTCCCTTGATCACGGTATCCAATCTTCCCCCGAAGATCTATTTGATGATCAGTTTTTGTACACTTATATCTTTTGTAGATTGTATGTGTAAGAAATACATTCCTTTAGCTAAAGTACTTGTATCAATTATTTGTGAGCTTTGGAAATTCTCTAATGAGACTTTACGTAGTAGTTTTCCAGTCACATCTATGATAGTCAGTTCTTGTAATCGAGCTTGCCCTGTATAGCTAAGTATAACTTCACTTGACGCAGGGTTAGGGTAGAGGGTTATGCTTTCGCGAAAGCGTATATCATCTATATCCAATACATCACGCTCTTGGAATACAATAAGGAATCGTTCTGGTTGTATCCCCCTTTGTGCAGTAAAATTATAATCAATTTCTTTTAAGTTGATGCTTTCACTGGTCATCTGATCAATTAAAAACACAGACGCGTTTGTAATATTAACCCCTTCAAAATTATCAATGCTAATTGTGTATGTTTCTTCTGTTTCGACGGTTGTAGAAAACCCTAATACTAATTCCATTTCTGGGTCAAATACTTCCCGTCCTTGAATGGCCAATTGTTCTCCAGTTTCTAAGGTAGTGAATAGGGAAATGAATGTTCCCAAACGTACACTGTCATACCCAGGATCAAAACCAGGGGTTGCTTGTGGGATGAAACCTACAGCCGTTTGCGATACAGCATCTTCATACGCATTGGTTGTTAGGTTGAACCATATTAGATCTGTATCAGTAGTTTCTGATGAGCGTAAATCGTCATTATTCCCAGTCACACGAATGCTATTGGTAAAGGTTACAGGTGTATCACTTATGGCTTGTGCTTGGTCAGCTTTAATGGCAAATCCTTGACCAGAAGCCATAAATTGTCCAGGAGAAGTCCCACCATTTACTGCCGAAATACCAACTAACGCATTACGTATAGAAATGTCATTCATAGAGAAGTTACTAGTACCAAATCCTGGCAAGTCGCCAGAAGGGTTTGTAATGTGTTCCCAGTAGTATACTTCATTTACTGCATCATTCCCGGTAATAAAAGCATTTACATCTATGGCAGATGCATAGGGATTTCCTAATAAATTATAATTGTTGGTGGTTTCTGGACCATTGTAATTGATAGGAATACTGATCGTTCCTGAGTTTAAGGTTCCTTCATCATAGGTGAGATTATAGGTCGCTTCAGGTGAATCTATTTCAGAAGAAGGAAAAACCAATAACCCTATACCTGCATCTGGTAAATCCCTAGTTCCTGTATATTCATCTAAATAATCAAGGTTGTCGTCCAGAAAGTTTTCGGCGCCAGCAAATTCTGGAAACTCCATGAGATCAATATCAAAAGGCACAAAATTGGCTGGAATGATCCCAAACACAGCACGTGCACTTCCATATACCTGATTTCTAGTTTCACCACTCATAGGACTACTCAATGCAATAAAATTACGCGCTTGAATAGAAGGGGTTGTTTTTGAAATATTGATATCCCCATTATTGATAGCAACAGCATCTTCTGCTACTTGTACAAGGCTTCCTTGATGCGTTACATTGAGTGTGCCTTCTACGGTAATGTCAAATACAGATCGTAGATAAAAACCATCTCCTATTGTTACTGTTGCTGCTGAAGCAATTGTACAGCTACAGGCATTGATACTTTCAGTGTCAAAGTTGGTATTATAACTCCCATTAAATAATGCCGATTTTGTATTGTCTGGAATACCGTTAGACCAACTGTTCCCATCCCATATCGTACTATCTGAACAGGGTTGGGGTGTTGTTTCTACAGCTTGTATGGTAAAATCAAATGCATTAGAAGAAAATGCACTGGTGCTTGCACGTAATAGGTAGGTATTTCCATTAATGAGTTCAAAAAAGCTCCCATCATTAAAAAAACAACCGATCTCTTCTCCAGCACATTCATCAAATAAGGAGAACCCTTCTGAATTAGAAACATTTGAAATTTCAACAGTTCCGTTTACAGGCATCGTAAAAGTATACCATAGATCAAGGTGATCTGTGCTGGCAGTTTCGCAACTAGTGTCTATACTCTCTGTGGCGCCACGATTATCTATTGGAATTAACGTTGTTATTTCTTGTAATACCTGTATCGTTGTTGGTGTCGCACACTCATCATTGGTAGGTGTTTCAAAGGCTTGTACTCTAAAGTTGACAGTCCCTGCAAATGTAGAGCTTTCTGAGACTCTCATGACATAATCAGTGGCTTCTTGTAGACCAAAAACAAATCCATCATTTATAAAACAATCGATCTCGCTTCCTCCACAGGTGTCAAACAGCGTAATGCTTACGGTGTTCGGAATATTTGTAAAACGTACATTTCCGTTTACGGGCATGGTAAATTCATACCATACATCTAGATGTGTCGTATTTACATTCTCACAAGAAGCATCCATGCTTTCTGTAGCAGTAGTTGTATCTATAGTATACTCGAGTGCATCTGTGGTATTTACTGTAATCGTTTCTCTATCGACACACTCATCATTGGGAGCTGTTTCAAATGCTTGTACTCTAAAATTGACAACCCCTGAAAATGTAGAGCTTTCAGAGACTCTCATCACATAATCGGTGGCTTCTTGTAGACCAAAAGCAAAACCATCATTTATAAAACAATCGACCTCGCTTCCTCCACAGGAGTCAAAAATAGTAATACCTACGGTGTTTGGAATATTTGTAACTCTTAGATTCCCAGATACAGGCATGGTAAATTCATACCATACATCTAGATGTGTCGTATTTACATTTTCACAAGAAGCATCTATACTTTCTGTAGCAGTAGTCGTATCTATGGAATATTCGAGCGCATCGGTTGTATTTACTGTAATCGTTTCTCTATCGACACACTCATCATTGGGAGCTGTTTCAAATGCTTGTACTCTAAAATTGAC
>CAKZKZ010000508.1 GCA_937124495.1 uncultured Dokdonia sp.
CCCCTCAGAATTGCACTCAAATTTTTCATTTATTCATTTATTTACTTGTAAAATCACTTTGCGAAAAACAAGCAAAAAAGGCTTTTTTTATGGTTTTACCGCACATTTTAGTATAATTTATGTTAATTTTTTAAAACATTCACATTATTTTAGCTTTTGTAAGTACATTTACATCATTAGTAACCAAAATATTTATCAAAATGAGAACAAATCTTAAATCAGCTTTTATTTTAATGGCAGGCGCTACATTATTGTTGGCTAGTTGTGAACGTGACGAAGTAACTATTGAAGATGATGCTAACTTAGTAAGTGAAGTTACTACAGACATTGTAAATGGAGAAGTAACCCCAAGAGATGCTGTGACAGATGAGACTGTATTAGATCTTATCAGAACATTAGAAATCGATGCAGGTACTATTACAAAAGGAGATTTCCATTTACCAGATGGTACTATTGAAGAACGTATTTATATTGGAGATGATATTGTAGTAACAGTTGAAGAGTTAAAAGCAATGCAAGCAATAGACGCTCAAAGTCGTCAGTATCGTACTTTTAACTTAGTAACTGGTAATAATAGAACCATCAATATTTTAGGATATAATGGAAATGATCAGTTTGGATTATCATCAAAAGGTCAAACAGCACTTCAATGGGCAGTAAATAACTACAATCGTTTAGGCGGAGTTTCATTACAGTTTAACTTGACGTATGGAACAAACTTTAATGCTGCAGATATGGTTGTATATGATAACTCTACTAACAATAATGGTTCTGGTGGTGTTGCAGGATTCCCAAACAATGCAGGACAGCCTAATAAGTTTGTACAGATCTACAATCTTGATGGATTTTCTACAAATGTAAATGAGCATGTAATCACTCATGAGATTGGAAACTCTATCGGTTTCCGTCACTCAGATTGGTTTGATCGTTTAAGCTGCCCAACGTCTTCTCAAGGAAACGAAGGAACAGGATCTGATGGTGCTGTACATGTTGCAGGAACGCCAACAGGAAGAGATTTATCTTCAGTAATGCAAGCTTGTTTTTCAAGCAATGAAGATGGAGAATTTAACAATAATGATATTACTGCATTACAAAATATGTACTAAGAATTTTTGTTTAGGTTAAGTTTAAAATAGAAAACGCTTCCAGAAATGGAAGCGGTTTTTTAATTCACTTTATATAATAAATCTTCTAATACATACAGTAGATTTACTCTTTTATTTCTTCTGTACCATCAGCATGTATGGCAAATCGACCTTTTGCTTTATCATGCGTATGATCATGTGTAGGCCAAGGCCAACCACCAAATTCTGTCTGACGATACTCACTTATAGCTTCATTAATCTCTTCGTACGTATTCATCACAAACGGCCCTTGTTTTGCTACGGGTTCTCCGATAGGTTTTCCTTGAATCAAAAGGAAAGAACCTTGTTGCTCTCCATTCTGAATCGTAATCTTTTCATCAGAAATAAGATCTAACCCATGTCCTTTAGGAATTTGATATCCTTCGGTAATGATCTCTTGACCTTCATAAAAATATAAGGTTCTATTAAGACCTGATGCTGCTGTAGGAACAGTCCATGTAGCACTTTGAGCCAAAGTAACTAACCAAATTTGGACACCATTCTCTTTTTGAGCCGCCCAACTATCGGGCGCAGGTGATAATGCAGCGGTATCTTGATACGCACCTGCAATTATTTTTACAGTGATATCACGACCTTCCTCATCTTGATGAGTTACTATAGGAATGTCTTCATTCCATAACATCTTATAATGCGGTTCCACCATTTTACTTGCCTTAGGAAGATTCAGCCATAACTGAAATAATAATAGCGGATTTTCTTCTTCAATATTTAATAAAGGAAACATCTCGCTATGTTGCACGCCTTTACCAGAAGTCATCCATTGGACATCTCCTTCTCCAAATCGACCTGCTGCACCTAATGAATCACTATGATCAGCGAGTCCTTTTTCTACAATGGTAATCGTTTCAAATCCCCGATGCGGATGTGCAGGAAAACCAGGTACTGTTCGGCCGTGATACATATTCCAGCCATCTTTTCCATTAAAATCCATACCAATATTACGACCCGCGAGTGATGCATCTGGCCCTAATTGATCATTTCCCTTTGGATAATGATCCAGGTGATAGGCACAAAATAAAAAGGGATCTTGTGTTTCCCATTGTGATCCTAACTGTCTGATTTTCTGTATTGCTTTCATAGTTTTCCATTCCCATGAAGACGGGAATCTCAAGTTATAAGTTCTTATGTTGCTTTCGTGTTTTAAATACCCTTTACACGCTTTCGCGAAAGCGTACTCATAAACACTTCAATTTAGTCGTAAATATGCTATATTTTTTACACCTCTAGTACCTCGCTCCCTGACTGATATTTGCAGATGATTTTTGTATAAAATCACGGATGTCATCATTGGCTTTGATTAAATCTTCATTACGCAAATACATCATGTGTCCACTGCGATATCCTTTAAAACTAAGGCGATCAGACAGTTTTCCAGATGCATTTAATTGCCACATGACATACTTTGCATTAAAGTAGGTGGTTGCTCCATCAAAATAGCCACTTTGAATCATTACATGGAGATTTTTATTGACGCCCATGGCTTCTCGCAGACTTGCTCCCGTATTATTATTAGTACGATCCCAAGGATGTACAGGACCAAACATATTGTAACTCAAATCTGTTGTAAGTCCTAATTCTTG
>CAKZKZ010000509.1 GCA_937124495.1 uncultured Dokdonia sp.
TCTCTATAGACGAGCTTATAAAAGCAGTAGATTATGTGATTCAGATTAAGGAAAAAGAAAATGAATTAGAAAATAAAGTGCTTACAGCATTTAGTTCTGAGAATCAAGGTAAAATTACAATTCCTGTTCAAGATGGTTTTGAAGTGCTAGAAGCATCTGCTATCTTATATTGCCAGGCAGATGATAATTATACTCAAATATTTCTAAAGGCTGGGGGAAAAAAATTAGTGAGTAAAACGCTTAAATATTTTCAAGATGCCTTGGCAGATTTTGGGTTTGCGAGGGTGCATAAATCCTATTTGGTAAATATTAATGAGGTGACTGGGTATAGAAAAGGTAAAGGTGGTACTGTTGTATTAAGTCCTGGGAAAGAAGTGATGGTTTCAGCTTCTCAAAAAGCAAATTTGCTAGCCTATTTTAAATAATTCTTAAAAATCTTTGTAAGCTACTTGAATAGCTGTTTTTAGAGGGATTTGTCCGCTTTCGCGAAAGCGTACTATGATGTCTTCAATAACTGGAGTAGCGTCGTTAGAATAGATCTGATGCATTACAGGGTGTATGTCTTCAGTGCAAATTGTTTTTGTTTGCTCTAATATAGCTTTCGTCTGTCTTGCAACGGCCTCTCCAGAGTCAATAATAGTGACTTGACTAGGTAATAATTCTTTGAGAACAGGAAGTAAGAAAGGATAATGACTGCATCCTAAAACTAGATAATCAATATTTGCGGCAATCATAGGAGTCAAATAGGAGGTAAGAAGTTTTTTTGTTTCTGAGCTATTCATTTTGCCCTGTTCAATTAAAGGTACAAGTCCAGTGCCTATGACTTCTATGGTGTCAATTTCTTGAGTGTAGCGTTTTGAGGTGCTAGAAAATAAGCGGCTATTTAATGTGCCTTTTGTAGCTAAAATACCAATGCTTTTATTTTTAGATTGTAATGCAGCGGGTTTAATGGCTGGTTCTATGCCAATAAATGGGATGTTGTAATTAGCTCTTAAGTATTCAATGGAATTTGTAGTTGCTGTATTGCAGGCAACTACTATGATTTTTGCGCCTAATGCTATTAAAGTTTCTGTGTTTTTAATACATAACTGTGTGATCTCATCTTGAGATTTTCCACCATAAGGGGCATATTTGCTATCTGCTAGATAAATAGTAGACTCTAATGGTAATAACTGAACAATTTCTTTCCATATAGAAATGCCTCCTATTCCACTATCAAATACTCCAATATGTTGATTATTTTGCATGGGTCTAAAATAAAAAACTGCCTTCATTTTGAAGGCAGTTTTTATAAACTTTCGCTTAAAGCGAAATTATAGTAGTGTATTAGATACCTAAATCTGTTTTTACTTCTGCCATAAGATCATAACCATCTGCCATGATTACTCCAGCAGCACCATCAGTTGAGTCAAGGACATACTGAAATCCTTTTGCTCTAGCAACCTTTTGTATTGTTACACGAGCCTTTTCTAGGATAGGCTTTAGTAATTCTTGCTCTTGCTGACGTAGTTTAGTATACGCATTTTGTTCATATGCGTTAATTTGTTGTAACGTCTCTTGTACTTCTTTTTGACGTGCAATATTTGTCTCATCAGTTTGTGTAGCTACTTCACGTCCGTATCTTTCTGATGTTTTTTGAAGTTCAGTTTTCATTTCTGTTAACTGAGCTTGATATGATTTTTGTGCTTTTTCAAGTTCAGCATTTGCAGCTACGTAACTTGGCATTGCTTCTACTAATTTCTGTGTATTAATGTGTGCAATTTTTGATTCTTGAGCTTGCATTACACTAGTCATTCCTATTACTAGAGCTATGGCTACGAATACTTTTTTCATGTGTTTCATTGTAATCTAATTAAAGTTAAGTGTGTTATAGTTGTAAAATATAGGGTTGTTAAATACCTCCACCACTATGATCATCTTCTCTTTGGAGGCTTGGGAAGACTGTCTGTTTTTTTATTACGAGATTCTAAAATAGAATCTCTTTTTCTTTTACGTTCTGCTAATACAGCGTCTTTTTTCTTTTGACGCACTAATAATATAGAATCTTTTCTTTTTTGACGTTCTTCTATAATTTGTTGTTGCCTCGCTTTTTTCTCTTCAGCGGTTTGTGCTCCAGAACTCCTACCTGAGGCTTCTGCTCTTGCTGCTTTTGCTGCATTTATAGAATCTTTTCTTTGTTGGCGCTCTGCAAGGATACGCTGTCTTCTTTCTTCAAAAGCTTTATTGCGTGCTTCTTTTTCTGTCTGACGTTGTGCTGCTTTTTCTTCAATTAATGCTTCGCGTTCTTCTTTCTTTTTATCTATTGCTTTTTGGCGTTCTTGTGTTGCTTTGTCTTGCTCTACAGTTTTTGCCTCATCTCTGTCAAAAGAATCTTCTTGCTTTTTGTTATTTATCTGTTTGCGTTTTGCAGACCTTGTAATACTTCTTAAAACTTGATCACTTATATCTAAGCGGTCAGCTACGTATAATACACCAGCCTCAGATTTTCTTAAAACAACATCAAACTTTTTATTTTTAGAAATCTCTTGTACGGCATTAAAAACTTGATCCTGTACAGGTTCTACTAATTGACGTTTCTGTATTGCTAAATCACCTCCAGGACCAAAGCGTTTTTGTTGATATTCAAAAATCTGCTCTTCTTCATAAGAGATTTCTTCTTCACGCTCCTCGATAAGTTCTTTAGTAAGCAATACACGTTCATTTTGTAATTGCTTTTTCATTTCCTCTATCTCACCTACTTTCTTTTCTACTTCGCTTTTCCACTTTTTAACTTTTGAATCTAACTGAGAAGATGCTTCTTGGTATTCAGGAACATTTTCAAGTATGTAATCCATATTGATGTAGCCTACACGTATACCGCGTTGTGCTTGCGCAACAAGGGTTACTAAAAAAAGTGATGCAAAAAAGAAAAAAACTTTTGTTTTCATATTGGTTATAATAGCGTTAGAAATAATCGTGCCAAAAATTAAAACTGCTGTCCAATGATAAAGTGCGTTTCCCATCCATTAGGTTGTATCAACCCAGGGATAGGATCAAATCCATATCCAAAATCCAGCCCTAATAATCCAAAGGCAGGCATAAATATACGAATTCCTGCACCAGCAGATCTACTCAATTGAAACGGATTATAATCTCTAAAATTGTCATAGGTAGATCCTCCTTCTGCAAAAGCTAGTGCATAAATGGTTGCGGCTTGGCTAAATGTTACTGGATAACGGAGTTCTAGACTGAATTTATTATAAATAGTTGCACCGTCATTACTGTTGGCAGTAGTGGCTGCTCCTCGGTCTAATGGGGTTACAGATTGATTTGGATATCCTCTCAAACGTATGATCTCACGACCATCTAATGCAAAGCCTCCTAATCCATCTCCTCCTAAGAAAAAACGTTCAAACGGTGGAATACCTCTATCATTATCATAAGCTCCTAACCATCCAAACTCAAGATTAGATTGTAATACAAACTTCCCAGGAAGACTTGTGTACCATTTTCCAGCAAATTTCACTTTATAAAATTCTAAGAAGTTGAATCGCTCTTGATCTATTTCTGCAAGCGCATCTGAATCTTGATTTTCAACAGCAATCTCTCTTTCATCGGCTAATGCTTTGTAGTCTACATTATTAAATAAAGAGTAAGGAGGAGTTAGTTTTGCGGTTATACTCCATTCAGATCCTGATATAGGAAATATAGGGTTGTTTGCAGTATTATTTCTACTAAGTCCTATCGTATACCCTAAGTTTTTAGAAGAACCGTTTCCAAAGGTAAATAGACCTGTGTTAAAATTCTTTAAATTAAAGTTTTGATAACTAATAGCATGTGATAGTGTAAAATTACGATCTGGCCATGTCAAACGTTTTGCAAGTCCAATAGACCCACCTGTAATAATATTACGGCTATTTCGATCTACTCGATCTCTTGCGCTAGTGGCCTGATTGTTAAATTGGAACTGTATTGTGTGTGATAATGATACAGATAATTGTACTGGCTTTTTGCCTCCAAACCAAGGATCTGTAAGTGAAACACTGTATGTTTGGAAAAACTGACTGGCTTGTGCTCTCAAAGAAAAACGTTGACCATCTCCCATTGGTAAAGGTCTATATGCTTCTTTTTTGAATATGTTTTGTATAGAGAAATTATTAAAAGACAATCCTAGTGTACCTACAAAACCACCACCACCAAAACCACCTTGTAGTTCTATCTGGCTAGCCCCTTGCTCTACTACATTGTATTCTAGATCTACCGTACCTCCTATTTGATCAAAGTTTTTAAATTCAGGAGTAAGTTGTTGTGGATCGAAAAATCCAAGTTGTCCAAGTTGACGAATAGTAGATACAACAGCCTGTTTGCTGTATTGTTGACCAGGTCTCGTTAGAAGTTCTCTGTAAATTACTTTATCTTTTGTTTTATCATTTCCTTTAACCTCAACTCTATTGAAATAAGCTAATTTCCCTTCAGAGATTCGAATTTCAAAATTGATGGTGTCATTTTGAACACTTGTCTCTACAGCATTGATGTTTGAGAATAAATATCCACTATTTTGGTACAGATTCGCAAGATCATCAGCATCAGGATCACCTTCTTTTTGTACACGCTCTTTCAATAGAACACCATTGTAAACATCTCCCTTCTTTAAAACTAACTGTCTTAGAAGTTGAGCATCTGAATATACAGTGTTACCTATAAAGTCAATATCACCTATGTAGTATTTTTTACCCTCTTCAACCGCAAGTTTTAATGTGATGCCTTCATCACTATTCTTAATAATTGTATCAGATACAATACGAGCATCTCGGTACCCATTTTCTTTGTATTTGTCGATGACAGCTTTTTTGTCATCTTCATAGTCAGACTTTATATATTTTGAACGTTTATAAAAACGAAAAAGATTTTTCTTCTTCGTGTTTTTCATAGCACCTCTAAGCTTTTTAGGCTTTATTTTTTCGCTTCCTTCAAATATGATGTCGTCTATCTTTACTTTAGACCCTCTATCTATATTGACTAATAAGTTGACTTTGTTTTTTGATACAGAGTCTTCCTTAGGAATAACGTTTATAAAAGTCTTAGTGTTGAAGTATCCTTTTTTCTTGTAGTTGTTTTCAATATAATTCTTTGTAGTAGTAATAAGGTTTTCTGTGACTTTAGCTCCTTTGTTTAAGCCATTGTCTTTAATGAAAGTAGTACCTTTCTTTTCTTTAATTCCCTTAAATTTTACCTCATTTAGTTCAGGGACTTCCTTAATGTCTAGTTGAATATCAACAACATCTCCTCTTACATCTGTGACATATAAGTTAATATCTGAGAATAATTCTAAGTTCCATAAACTTTTTATGACGTTACTTATTTTTTCTCCTGGGAGATATAATCGTTCACCAGAACGTAAACCAGTAAATGTAATTACTGTATTTTCGTTATAGGTAGAGGTGCCCGTTACAGTGATATCGCCGATCTCATACTTAACCTCTGGATCTAGAGGTAAATCTCTCTGAGCTTGCGAGACTACAGTTGTAAGTAATATTAGTACAAAAGTAATTTTTTTTAATATCAAGCTGTGATTTATTAAGTTATTGAATTTGTTCACTTGTCTTTCCAAATCTTCGTTCTCTTTTCTGGTAATTGTAAATAGCTTCATGTAAATTCTTTTTCTTAAAATCTGGCCATAATACATCTGTAAAGTAAAACTCTGCATATGCTATTTGCCATAATAAGAAATTACTAACACGTTGCTCTCCGCTTGTTCTTATAAGTAAATCAACATCTGGCATGTCGTGGGTGTAAAGATGCTTATTAATATAAGACTCATCAATTTCATCAGGCGAAATTATGTTATTTTTAACTTTAAGACTTATTTCCTTTACAGTTTTAAGAATTTCTTCACGAGCTCCATAGCTTAGCGCCAATGTAACTCTTAATCTTTTGTTATCTTTAGTTTGTTCTATAACCTCTCTTAGTTCTTTTTGAGCTTTTTGAGGTAATGTTTCAATATTTCCAATAGTTCTTAATGAAACATCGTTTTTTTGAAGTGTCTTGATTTCTTTTTTAAGAGAAGATACGAGTAGATTCATTAGGACGTTTATCTCTTTTTTGGGGCGATTCCAATTTTCTGTGGAAAAGGCATAAAGAGTTAAATATTCTATTCCGATTTCGGCACATCCTTCTACAGTCTCTCTTACCGCTTGAGTGCCTCTTTTATGACCAGCAGCTCGCAGTAATCCTTGTTTTTTTGCCCAACGACCATTACCATCCATAATCACAGCGATGTGGCGAGGTAACTTGTCGAGGTTAATTTGATCTAAAACGTCCATCCCATTATTAGAATGCGCAAAAACATGGTTTGC
>CAKZKZ010000510.1 GCA_937124495.1 uncultured Dokdonia sp.
AATCCAGATAGCATTACTTGTCCGTCTGCATACTTTATATCTGAGATAGCCCATTTGCGGAGTGATCTTCCGCGTCTATCTTTTGCATCTGAAGCAATTGCATTATCAACACCCGTTTTGGTATAAGAAACCGAACCTAAAGGAACCATTTCTAGTGTATTATTATTCACAAGAAAAAGAAATGATTTTCCAGAACTGTGTTGCGCGCCAATGTATATATTTTGATTTGCAGGATTTACCACCATATCCACAATCTGTAATTGATCGCTATCGGACCCTAGGAGTTCACTTAAAAGCTGTTCTATATCAGGAATGTTTACTTTTTCATTGGTTGCTTTTGCATCGGTACTCATATCAATAGCAACAATTTGTGCGCCTGTACTATCTCCGATAAAGAGAATTCCTTCTGGTCCAAAGGACATGGCATTTATTGAACCTATTTCAGGATTTCCTGTAATAAATCCATCTGTAATGGAAGTATTTGCAAATAAAGGTGTTAGCAACATAGCTAAGACCATGGTTACGACTATCTTTCTCATTTTGTTGGTTTTACTATAAAAGTAATTAAAAACCCTTATTTTTAAGTGAAAGAAATGTTAAGTGTTTTTTGCCATGCACTAAGTCATATTGATAATTTGTTAACCCTATTTTAGAAACATAAACATCTTATTTAACAATTGTTTGGTACATATTTATTATAACATTGGCAATACGCTTAGGTGTACTTAAATACTTTCGTAACAACTAAACATCTTTTCAAAAAGAAAATAATAAGTATGAAATTTATAGTATGTATGTTACTTTTTGTGTTTTTAATAGCCTGTAAAGAAACTAAAACAGAAACGGTACAGAAAGAACAAATACCGCAAGAAGTCAGCTTTGATCAAGAATTAGTCACAGCGCTGGAGAAAATGACTGAAGTAGATCAATTATATGCTGGAATACCGCAAGGAGAGCATGAAGGGGATTGGGATGCATGGATGATACTACGAGATAGCGTGAATAGGTCACATCAAATATTCCTTAAAAATATTATAGATACGTCTGGATATCCAGGTTTTGACAGGGTAGGAGAAGCTGGAGAATCTGATTTTTGGGTCATGGTACAACATTCCGATTTTGATCCTGTATGGCAAGAAGAAGTGCTAGTACTTTTAAAAGCAGAAGTAAAAGCTAAGAATGCATCGCCTGCCCATGTTGGATTGCTTACAGATCGTGTACGTGTCAATACAGGAAGACCTCAATTATATGGGACACAACGTCATTTTAATGATCTTCAACAAGCATATAGTAAAGATTTAGAAGATCCAGAACATGTAAATGAGCGTAGAGCTGCATTAGGCATGGAAACCCTAGAAGAGTATCTCAATGAAGCTACTTTATTTCATTTTGAGATCAATAAAGAGCAGTTTAAAAAGGAAGGAATTACAACCCCCGTGTTATACACCGTTCCAGAATAATACTATGTAGTATAAAATACACTTGGCATAGTCCTTGATTTGAAGATCGCAACCACTCAAAGCTTCATTTTAAAACCATCGATTATGAAAAATGCTTTACTACTATGGCTGTTATGCCTTTGTTCCATTTCCTATGCTCAAAAGATACCTGTTGTCCGCGTAGACGATAAACCCTTAGGGCTTTCTTCTTTAGATATAGATGTAGTTGTTACAGGAAATATTGCTACGACTACCTACGATATGCTTTTTTACAACCCTACAAATAGTGTGTTAGAAGGACAATGAGACTTCCCACTAGGTGATGGGTTTTCAGTATCTCGATTTGCATTGGGTATTAATGGGAAATTACGAGAAGCTGTGGTAGTTGATAAGGAATTGGGGCGTGTTGCTTTTGAAGCTGTTGTACGTAGACGTGTAGATCCCGCCTTATTAGAAAAAGGTACAGGCAATACTTATAAAGCCCGTATTTATCCGATTCCTGCAAAAGGATATAAACGTATTGTTCTTGCTTATGAACAGGAATTAAAGCTAACAGATGATGCACATTACTATAATTTGCCACTTGCATTTCAAAATGAGTTAGAAAATTTTGACCTAACCATTACCGTATTTGATCAAAAGACAAAACCTATTATAGAAAAAGGAGCGATCAACGAACTTGGTTTTACGCCATGGCAACAAAATTTTAAAACCACACTTCATAAAGAGAATTACATCCCTAATACAACAATTCAAGTTCAAATTCCTATCGAAAAAGCAGCAGTAAAGCAGTTGCGTGATGAAGATTATGTATATATCTATACAACACTTAACAAAGAAAAACGACTTCGGCAACAGCCTAAAAAGATCACTTTGTTGTGGGATGCTTCTTTAAGCATGAAGTCAAGAAATCTTACCAAAGAAATAGCACTTTTAGATACCTATTTTCAACATCTCTCTTCTGTAGATGTAGAACTCATTACGTATAGCAACACCGTTAGATCAAGCACTACCTATAAAGTAAAGAATAAGGAATGGGATGCTTTAAAAGAAGCATTAGAAAACACGATCTATGATGGAGGGACCGACTATTCTATGTTAGCATCCCAACATCTAAAAGGGGATGCGGTGCTATTATTTACAGATGGAATGCACACCTTGAGTACACTTGACATGTATAGTAAAGCACCTGTTTTTCCAATCAATAGCCTTACAAAAGCAAATCACCAAGCATTACGAAAGATAGCAAGTACAACAAACGGCGGCTATATGAATCTTGTTGCTATAGATGCAAAAGAAGCACTCAGAGTACTTACAGAGCAACCTTTTCGGTTTTTAGGCTACAAAACGTCCAATACAACAGCAGAAGTGTATCCGAATATACCCGTCACAGTTACGAATGATTTTTCGATAGCTGGAAAAGGTTTGAAAGCAGGCGATCAGATTACATTACAATTAGGATATGGTAATAGGATTTCTAAAGAAGTTAATATTCTGGTTGATGACGCTTTCGCGAAAAGCGATATCATTAAACGACTCTGGGCAAAGGAAAAACTCCAAGCTCTAGCTCAAAACGCAAAAAAAAACAAGGAAGCTATTACGCAATTAGGAACTGCGTATCAACTAGTAACGGATTATACCTCGCTTATTGTATTAGATGATGTCATGGATTATGTACGTTATCAAATTACACCTCCAGCAGAGTTGTTAGAAGAATACAACCGAATTCTATCTGAAAAGAAAAGTGCTAGTACTCAACAGTTAGCGATCAGAAGAGAAGTTGAAGCTGATGAATTTCGTGAATCATCAGAAAGAAGGTCTAATAGGTTAAATAGTGAAGAAACCGAATCAGAAATTATAAATGTGATTTCGCCACCAACACCAGAAATTATTGAAGTGGTAGAAGATGAGGAGGCTATTGAAGAGATATTGTTAGAATCACCATCGCCATCACCAAATTCAGCTCAATATCTAGGATTTATGGGTAATATACCTGAATCTGATATTGTTGAAAGTAGTGAAGTAGGGCTTAATGATGGGGCTATTCCTTTCCATGCATTAGATGTACCTCCCACATATCCAGGTTGTGAAGATGCCACTGATAAAAAACGATGTTTTCAAGAAGAAGTACGTCGTTTTGTAATGCAAAATTTTAATGAGACTGTCTATGCTAATGAGCGAGTTCTGCCTCCTGGTAGATCTCGTATATATGCGCAATTTAAAATAGACACCCTTGGACTGGTAAAAGACATACGAATAAGAGCTGGAAATCAAGTATTAGAAGAAGAAGCCACCCGAGTCATTAAGCTCATTCCTAGAATGCAAGCTGGGGAACTAAGTAAGAAAAAAGTAACGATGATTTATACATTTCCCATGTTTATCAATATTCCAGATAATGGGCAAGTTCAAGTACAACTTAGTTATCCCAAATACCAAGGAAAACTTGTCATAAAAGATAGAAAAATTACTACACCATATCTTAAAGAACTCAGAGAGATCAAAAATGTAGAAAAAGCTTATGATTACTACTTAATTCAGCGTACGTCGTATCAAAAAACACCTGCTTATTTTATAGATGTTGCTAACTATTTTAAAGATACATTCAATCATCCAGCATATGCAAGACGTATTGTATCTAATATTCCGGAGATAGATGGTGATGATTATGAACTTCTTAAAGTGTTTGGCTATCAAATGCAGGTAGAAGAAGCCCATGATATTGCAGCATATATTTTTGAACGTATTTTAGAATTACGCCCAGAAGATTCGCAATCCTACAGAGATTTGGCATTAGCGTATGAAAATATTGGAAAGTGTCAAGAAGCACTAGATTTACTACTAACTATTATTGACGGAACAATCTATAAGAACAATAAACGACGTGTTTTTAATGGCGTTAAAACGATTTCAGAAAAGGAAATCGAACATTTAATACGCGAATATAAAGATGATTTACTATTAGATAGTGTTCCTCCTTATTATAAAGATATACAGCCGTATGATGTTCGTGTTGTCATCGATTGGAATCATAATGATACTGATATAGATTTACATATCATAGATCCTAATCTTGAAGAATGTTATTACAGTCATAATAAAACCAACATAGGAGGGATGATGTCTCAAGATATGACACAAGGCTTTGGACCGGAGGAATACACTTTAAAGAATGCTATCAAAGGTGATTATTTTATAAAAGTTCGTTACTATGGTGATCGCAATCAAAAAGTAGAAACGCCTACGTTTATGAAGGTAACTATGTTCAAATATTATGGAACTAATAAAGAAACTAAAGAGACACAGATTTTACGTTTGACCAGAGCAGATAATGAACAGTTACTAGCAAAACTTATGTTTTAATCGCAGAACGATAGTCATAGGGTTTAATTCTCTGATGTTTGCACTGTTTTCTTCTTTTTGAATCTTGATACTTCGCATGCTTGCATCAATGGGGATTTATTTGGTACGTCAAAAATATGTATCATGTATATTTAAGATTCATGAATAACGGCGTAAGCATTTATCAGTAATTACTAGTACTCTTATAAAACTATTTAGTTTCGGTGTATTATTCATTATAACACACGAAACAGATGACCATTAAAAAGTACACTTATATTCTTTTATTTCTTTTTTGTTCTTTTCCATTAATTGCACAAAAACCTAATACTCAAAAATTAAGTAAGAAAGAACGTAAACAAGCTGAGAAGTTTGAAAAGATCAAAACGAACTTAGAAAACCAAACATTTTCATATAACGCAAAATGGTCAATATATGAATCAAAAAGAACTAAGATGTCTATGGCTGGTTATTCTTATATAAAATTAAAAGGTAATACAATGAGTTCGTCTCTTGTATACCATGGGAAGTTAAATGGTCAATATGTTGAAGATTTGCATGATAGTTTAATACGGATTGCATCTGAAATTTCTAATTATTCAATAACGTATAAAGATAATGGCAATACCATAATAGCATCATTAAATGTAAAACAAAACTCGGAAAAATACGACATAGAGATTACAGCTAGTAGGGGTAATCCAGTAATTCTTAAACTTACTAGTAACAATAGAGAACCAGTTACGTACGAAGGAGTTATTAGATAATTTATATCTTTAAAAATATGAAAAAATATATACTCTTATTATTTATCGCTACTTTTCTTGTGAATTCTAGCATAGCTCAGGAAAAAAAATCTAAGAAAGAAATCAAACTTGAGAAAAAGAAATCAAAGTTTGAAGCTCAAAAAAAAGCTATGGAAATTGGGCAATTTGGCTTTGCGATTCGGAAAATGTTATCTTCAAATATTAAGTCCAGTGAATTTGTAGCTGGTATTGCTTATGTTCGTGGAAATGAAGGCGAATTTGACGAAGTTACATGGTATGATACGAATGGAGAAAATATACGAATCAATGCAGATTTCGATATAGAAAATTATTATGTAGTCGCATCAAACAACGGCCAGAAAATGACAACTTCTTATGAGGGAGTTGTAAGAGGTGTACGTTATTCATTTGTCATTGAGATTGCGTTTGGAGAAAAGCCTAAACTCAAAATTACAAGTAGTAGTGGTACTGAGATTTGGTATACAGGTATTTTTGATACTAGAAATTAATCTTCTATACGCTTTAACATCATAGATTAAACGTTTTTTTAACCCTATTCATCGTTTTATGACTATCGATATGCTACATATTGAAAAGTAGAACCTTATTTTTAGGGTGTGATTTCACTTAAGTTTAATAAATCAGATTATAAGCTTATCGTCATTTTCTTTGTGTTAATGGTGATATGGTTGTTCTTAAAGTTTTATACAGAAAACTACTCTTTAGGTCAAATACTATTTGACGTTCCTATTATAGTACTTAAAACGCTTGCTGCGTTATTTATGATACGTTGGATTGCACAAAAGTTTTTTGTAGAACGACAGCAGTATGCATTATTTATCTTGTTAAGTATTGGAGCTCTTATTCTTACGGGGTTTGTTGACTTGCTACGTGATTATTTAGGCTCTGGGCGTACTTGGAGTGATCTACCTTCTGTTGGCTACATCATCATACATAGTTTCTATTACTCTTCTTCAGATCTTGCCATGCCCTTTTTGGTGATTATGATTAAAAAGTATTTTGAAAATCAAACCTCTCTAGCTGTTAGTAAAGAACAGCAAAAAGATGCCGAACTCAAACTATTGAGATCACAACTGAGTCCGCATTTTTTGTTTAATAACCTCAATACCGTAGATGCGCTTATTGATTCAGACCCTACAAAGGCAAAAGAGTATATTGCTCGTTTGTCTTCTTTATATAGATATTTGATCACTACGAGAGAGGATGATGTTGTTACATTAACCGAAGAGCTTATGATGGTAAAGGATTACTTTTATTTAATCAAGACGCGATTTGGAGATGCTTATACCTTTGAGATAGATGAGTCGTACGCTTTCGCGAAAGCGTATATACCATCAGGCGCACTTCAAACAGTGATTGAAAATGTCGTAAAGCATAATAAAGTGAAGCATGGAAAACCAGTGCATACAACACTTAAAATCAAGAAAGATGCGGTCATACTAACCAATACTAAAAGTGCAACAGTTATCCAAACAGTCGAATCTTTAGGCACGGGACTTAAAAACCTAAAAGAACGTTATGAATTATTAGTAGATAAAACGATCTTAATTACAGAGACAACCACTCATTTTGAAGTTAATTTACCTCTTGTACACTTAATCTCTAAATCATAATGCATATTCTTATTATAGAAGACGAGATCCCAGCTTTTGAGAAATTGCGTACGCATATAACGCTTTGTCTTAAAGATACGTTTACCTATGATTGGGCAAGATCGGTTACTGATACAATTCATTTTTTAGCATCACATACGTATGATTTGATCTTTTCAGATATTCAATTGTTGGATGGTACTTCTTTTGAAGTATTTGAAAAAGTGACCATTGCAACGCCTATTATATTTTGTTCTGCATATGATGAATATCTTTTTAAAGCTTTTAAAAGTAATGGTATTTCTTATATTTTAAAGCCCTATAATCAAGAAGATATTGTACAAGCGTTTGAGAAATATAGTACTCTTTTTATTTCAAAAGGCATCACATATGATAGTAAAGTATTTCATGAGATAAAGAGTGAAATTAGCATAAAATCAGATGTTTACAAAAAGAGATTTGTCATTAAAAGTAAAAAAGGAATTCATTTATTAGAGACAGCAAAAATAACCATTGTTCTTGCCGAGGGTGATTTTTGCAAACTCATAGACAGTGATGGTAAAACACATTTATATTCTCAAAATATAGGAAGTATATATGCTAGTCTCGATCCTTCAAAATTCTTTCGTATTAATAGAAGTCAATTAGTACAGCTAGACTACATTACGAAAATGGAAAATCACTTTAAAAATAGATTATTACTTACCGTGCAAGGTGTCAAAGAAAAAGTAATGACTAGTTCTGGTACTACGGCTAATTTTAGACTTTGGTTAGATCGTTAATCCATTCTACATACGCTACATCCTTTTTCAACTTAATTTAAACCCTGTTTATCAGTTTCTGTTATAAGAAATAGCATCATT
>CAKZKZ010000511.1 GCA_937124495.1 uncultured Dokdonia sp.
ATTAAACTAAAAGTAATCAATAAACTAGAACCTTTGAGAGCGCCTGTATCCCATATAAATATGACCAAAGAAGTATACCAGTTTTATAGAGGCTCACCTTACTTAGAAAATATAAGTGATGACGTATTACATGTGAAAATTCAAGTTTCAACTATTAACGATATTAAGGAGATTAGTTAGATGATTGGGAAGGAAATAAATGCAGAGGTTATTGGTGTTTACCCAAATAAGGTTAAAATATCAGTTGATAATTTGAACGACTTTAAAGCAGGAGAATCTTTAAAAGTCGGTTCATATATACGTATTCCTTCTGACGACGGTGAAACTATCTTAATTTCCGTTATTGAGAGTTTTTCTATAGAAGTTTCAACAGAAGGGAAGAGGAAGCATCTGATTGATGCTAACCCACTGGGGATTATTAAAGATGGTAAGTTTATTCGTGGTGGTGACTCAATTGCTTTACCTCCGAAAGAAGCTGAGCCTGCGTCTACTCGAGAGATTAATGATATTTATCAGAGCTCAGTAGAGCTTACTAAAAGACTTGAGTTTTCATCTTTATCTACAAACAGCGCTATAAGAATACCACTGGATGGTAATAAATTTTTTAATAAACATATCGCTGTTGTAGGGTCTACCGGATCAGGTAAATCACACACTGTGACGAAAATTATTCAGACGGCTGTAAATGGAAGGGGTGGTGATTATTCACTAAATAATTCGCATGTTGTTATTTTCGATATACATTCAGAATACCGTTCAGCATTTTCTGATGCGAATTTTATAGATGTATCAAATTTAGTTCTTCCCTATTGGTTACTTACAAGTGAGGAACTTGAAGAGTTATTTCTTGATTCCGACTCTAATGATCATAACCAGAAATTTATCTTTCGTGAATCAGTTGTTGAAAATAGAAAGTTAAATGCTAAATGTTCTGACGTAGATAAGGTTAAGATACATTTTGATTCACCGATTTTCTTCGACTTAAATAATGTATTGAATTCTGCTAAATCTAAAAATGAAGAGGTTATTGATACAGGGGAGGTTTATGCCTCCGGTGCTAAACAAGGGCTGGCTAAGACTGTACAAGGTAGCCTCTATGGGAAGTTAACGAATTTTGTAAATCGATTAGAGCATAAAATAAATGATAGTCGCCTTGATTTTTTACTTGGAGAAAGATCTAAGAAGATATCATTTGAAGATACAATACGTAATTTGTTGAGTTATCAGGAAGATAAAAAATCAAACGTTACGATTATTGATTTAAGTGGAGTCCCTTTTGAAGTATTGAGTATTACTGTTTCGTTAATCTCGCGGTTAATGTTTGAATATGGATATTATTATAAAAAAATAAGATGTGACTCTAATCCTAATGAAAAAATAAATAATGATACTCCCGTACTTCTAGTGTACGAAGAGGCTCACAAGTATGTTCCGAATAGTGACTTAGTAAAATATAGAGCTTCAAAAAGATCTATAGAGCGAATAGCAAAAGAAGGAAGTAAGCACGGGGTAACCTTATTACTGGCTAGTCAGAGACCTTCTGAAATATCGGAAACGATTTTTTCTCAGTGTAACAATTTTGTTGCGATGAGGTTAACAAATCCAAGTGATCAGGCTTATGTTAAAAGACTTTTGCCCGATAGTTTAGGTTCCTTAATTGACACAATGCCTTCTCTGCGGGCAGGAGAGGCGTTGTTGATTGGGGAGTCAATAGTATTGCCATCAATTGTCCAAATTGATCCTTGTGATGAAAATTCACAACCATCATCTAGTGATATACCGTATTGGGAACTATGGAAGAAAGAATGGAAGACTTTTGATATTGATAAAATTAAAAGCGAATGGTTTAAATAAAGAGAGGGCGAGATAATTGAACCGGGTACGACGGTGTGTCTTTCAGTTATTTCTGCCAGCAATTAACTAAACATAAACATGTTAATGTTTATTGAAATAATTTGAAGGTGCGATTTGAGGAATAAAAAGTGGGTATTTGTTGATCATGAAAATGTTGGTCATTTAAATGATTTTGAAACAGAGGATGTTGATAAAATATTTGTATTTGTTGGTGCTACGCATAAAACATTGAAAATTAATTTCATAAAGCTTAATGACAATGTTTCTTTAGAAATAATTAAAATAAAGAAAATTGGTGAGAATAATCTGGATTTTCATTTATCCTATCATCTTGGAAAGCTTGATGTGACATCGGATTCGGATGTTGAGTTTATAGTGTTGTCTGCTGATAAAGGATTTGATCACTTAATTCAGTATATACACGATAATGGACGGATCTGCTATCGGGAAACTAGAAAGTCCCTAGTAGAGGGGGTTGTCAAAGATGGGAAAGTAGGTGGTGCTAAGGACGTTATAGATAATGGCGATAAAGTAAAAGAAAAATCCAGTAAAGGACTTGTTGATGATAGTAAAAGCATAAAAATAGTTCCTGAGAAAATATTGAATGAAAAAGCTGATTATGTAATAGGTAAACTGAAAAAGCTGCCAGGTAACAAGCGTCCAAGAAAAATACAAACATTAAAAAATTATATAAAAACGATAGAAAAAGATCATGTGGCTGAGATAGTAAAAAAATTGATTTCTAAGGGGGCTATTTATGAGAAATTAGGTGCTGTTACTTATGATGTTGATTCTTTGCCTATGGATGAAAATTTAAATGTTGAAGGTTTTAAAGAGTTAATTATTAATCTAAAAAATCTGAGTGGTAATAAGCGTCCTAGGAAATTAAAGACACTAAAGAATCATATAAATACATTGAAGAAAGGGAAGCCATCACTTTTATTAACGTCATTGGAAGAAAGTAAAGTTATTGAAGTGATAGAGGGTGATAAGGTTAAGTATGATCTTAAATATATGAAGAAAGTCTCCAGTATGAGTCACGCCTAAGTCACAATATGCTGCCTAATAAAGGTGAAAGTAAATTTTAAAATAATATTTGTATCAATCGACACCCAAGTACTCGAAACGCAACCTGACAGGCCAATAAAAAAGGAACACAGCAAGCATGAATACATCAAAGCAGTTGTTTACCCACATCTCATCCGACGGTGAGCTAACACTCAGTTTAGTTGAGG